>DYOP01000006.1:57069-60632 GCA_020720425.1 Bdellovibrio sp.
AAACACTCTCAAACATAGGTTACCTTATTTTAAAAAATACCAAAAATAAGAGCAACTATCAGCGTAGGCAAAAGGGCTGCAATAAAAAGCTTAATCGGATTAAGAGAAGAAGAAAACTTATTTTGCAAAATCGTAAAACCTGCCGCATTGGGTGCATTTGCAATCAGCGTCAATCCACCACCAGCAAGACTTCCAGCTACTAAAAAATATTTAGCTGAATCTGACAGATTGGGCACTTGCGATCCAAGGTAAGTTAAAGCCGCATTATCTGTAATCGAGGTTAAAATTGTGGCAATCACAAAAAGAACTTCTCCTTGAACTGACTGAATTAAAGGGGTTAACCACCACGATTGCAAAGGGCCAAAAGTAACAATCCCTGCCAAAAAAAATGCAACCAACAAACTGGGTTTTAACTTAAGAGGTTCTTGAAATTTTTTAGTAACACTCGTTAACCCAAGTATAAAAATAAAAATTCCGGTCAGTACATGAGGGTAATGGCTCACAGAAATTAGTAAAAATAAGCCAGCTAAATGCAAAGCAATAACCCAGTAGGGTATTTTTTCAGGGTTTGGCACTTCCGAAAATGGGCGACAATTTGAAATGATTTTTTTATTGTGCAAAAAAGTAAATAAACTGGTGTTAATAAATATGGCAACCATCGCCTTAACCCCAAACAAAGTAAAAACATCTGAAACTCCCCAGCCCCACTTGGCAGCAACCATAAGAATGGGAGGAGCGGCAAACGATGTTAGCGCCCCGCCAATTGACACATTTACAAATAATAGTGCCAATAACGAATACAAAAGCTTTTCATCGTGATGCTGAATCATTTTATAAAGTAATAAAGCAGTCACCGTAATGCCAGCAGGCTCTGTAATAAGACTTCCCGCCAAAGGCCCGAGTGTCATTAATAAAAATAAATCAATAAGGGTAACCGGAACAAATGGAATTGTTTTTTTTATTATTAAGCTCATTCTTTCGATTAAAATCTCAGCCGCATACAAAATTGGCTTTGTAGAGGCTACGACCATAATGGCAAAGACAAATAAGGGTTCGGTAAAGTTAAGATTTTCAAAATATAATAAAGACTCATGAATATTAACCCGCAAGGCAAAATATATAAAAAATACAGCCGCCCATAGGCCAAAGACAATTTCAATTTCTCCTAATAAGTGCATAAGCGACTTTAAAGAAGATCCTTTCGGGTAACGCTGAGAGAATTTAATAATAAGCGGAGCTATAAAAGTATGCAAAATGGCTAATAAAAAAATAAAAGATCCTGTTTTTTCAACCATTTCAATTGATGACATATCTATAGTATCTCCGTTTTTAATTTGACTGAATTTGTTTAAAAATTAGCCTCTGTCAACAGCTTGCACATATATATTTTAAAGAACAAGGATTAAATTCTGTTACATGCTGATTCACTTTATTTTGATCCTATCAAATATATTCAATATGAATTACTTATGAAAGTATATTTTTATATTTTTTTTGATTCTATCTTTTTATGTTTATTTATTATTCAAACAATTGGATTTGATTTTTACAAATATCTTATTTCTTGGCCTTTTGGCTTATTTAATTTGAAAAAGTCGATATTGCATAAAATTAAATCATTTTTTTTTACATTTATTTTTTGATGATTTTAAGCATTTATTTTTAACCATCTGATTTTAAACAAAATATCTAAACCTCTACTTTTGGCACAGTTATCGAATAGAGGTTACTAAAGGGAGTACTATATGAAAAATTCAAATGTGCCTTTTAGACCTCATAAAGTTGCCATGATAATTATTCTGTCTTCTATATGGAGCTGTTCACAAGTGGAGTTTGCACCTATTGACCTCGACGAGGCTCCGCAAATTATTGATTTAAGTCAACCTGACACAAACCCCATTGCGAGCGAAGCGTTTAAAATGAGCGAGTCACAAATAAGCCATGATCAAGAATTAACTTCTGACAACTCGATACAAATTATGTTTCAGGCAAAAAACATTCTTGATGATAGCTATTTAAATGATTTAACTGCCGACCAAATCAGCCTTATGGAGGATAAAACTACAATCTCTAAATTTGAAGTGGTATCAAATGCTGAAAACTATAAAAATAGTGTTGATATAATATTTGGAGTTGATGTTACCGGGTCAATGACCCCTTCCATTGAAGCCGCTAAAGTGCGTTTATTAAACTTTATTGATTCATCAAGATCAAAGGGGTACCACACTCGTATGTGCCTGATTACTTTTGGTGACTATACCGTTCAAAACTGCGATCGCTTTTATGATAATAACCCACAAGACCCTTCAACCCTTAAAGAAGTTGAAGAGTTAAAAAGTGAAATTACAAAACTGAAAGCCTTAAAAGGAACCCAAGATCCCGGCGGGTATGACTTAGCAGAAAACCCCATGCAAGCTTTAATTGATGCATCAAATGCACCTTGGGGCAATAAAAGTCAGAAGTTTTTAATTCTCATGACCGATGCTGATTTTTTATACTCACCCTCAAAACAAGGGACCATTGGCAGTAACGCCCCCACATTTGAAAAAGTAATTAAATCTATCAATCAATCGCAAATGAAAGTATTTGCGGTTACTCCCGATTTAAATGGATATTCTAAAAACTTTAACGTGTATATTAACGGAAAGCTTAAAACCTATCCTTCTATTGTAGAAGAAAGCGCGGGGGAGCACTTTTTATTTAATGATCTTATTAGCGGGGTTATAACCTTAGATACGGTATTAGATAAAATATTGACTCAAGTAAAAACCAGCTACCAACTGAGCTATGTCATAGATGAGTATTCCGATCTTGACCCCACTTTGCCTTTAAATAAACGAGATATTAAATTAGCACCCAGTTCATTGTTACCAAATTCAGATCAAATCAGTTTTACTGTATCTCAAACGACAAGCACTCACCCAGATGGCATAGCCAAACTTAAAAAGTCCTTTAAGCTCACGGGCAAAGAAATTAAAACTGAGTCTATTAAGGTTAGAATCAATGGAGTTAATGTGACCACAGGCTGGGAAGTGAGTGACGGGTACTTAGTATTTAAAAAGGCTCCTAAGAGTGGTTCAAAAATTCAAGTTACGTATGTTTACAAAAATATAGCAGACGCTCTGCTGTTTAAACCCATTTACCTAGAAGCTAATACTAACTTAAATCAAATTGCGATTTATATTAATGGCATTAAGGCTAAATCAGGCGATATCGTTTTTAAATTAAGCGAAGATGGCCGATGGATTATTGATATTAGTCCTGATTCTTTAAATGATAAAAAGTTTAAAATTGAAGAACAGGGTCAGGCTCTTGTCACAATTTATAAAGTTAAAACCATATAATAAGCGTGCTTATGCGCTATTCCGATTATGTTTACACATGCACACTCAGCTTGGGGCTTGAGCACCGCTTAGTTGCATGTGTAAATATCAAAGCGATTATGTCTCAATTTAAAACGGATTTTAATTATTTCATATGCCTCTCTAGACGAGGCTATGAAAGTTTGATACTCTAGTTTTAAGGTTTTCTGTTTGTAAGGGGGATACAATATGTTTCAGCCA
>DYOP01000120.1 GCA_020720425.1 Bdellovibrio sp.
GCTAAATTTCAAATAAAATTTAGCCGTTTTCTCTGTTTTCTATTTTATCTATTAGGCGAGAGACTTTTTCTTTTATTCCAGGTTCATCCTTTGCCTATCTCTACTGCGTAGAGCCTTTCTAAATCGCCAACTGCAATTTTTTTGTTGTTGAAGCATTGCAAAAACGTCAAATAAATCTCTAATTTTACGTCTTCTAAAAAAAGCCGGTATCTTTGGTTTGGCTATGGCTTTTAGCGGCAACGTTCTAATTAGACCGCCAAGCCTTTAATGTGTTAGGCTTCAATTTTGCGATGGAAATAAAATCTAAATCATACGAAACTCTATGATTTAAATAGTGCACCAAAGCCGTCCCACCGACAAAATAGTGTCGATAATTCAACATTTGTTAAATCAGACTTTTGTATAATTTACCCAATACTGAATTAGCGACCAAATATAGTGTAAATATCAAAACAGTCTCAAAGTGGAAAAGCAGAGAGTATCAAGAGGATAAAAGCTCAAGATTAATATAAGTTTGATATTGAATGCAAAAAAGATGATACAGAGCATAGGCTAACAGCACCCGCAACACCAAAGACTAATGGTATAATAAAACGATTAAAAATAGTACCATCAACACAAACAGAAGGCATGATGGACTAACAAAAGAGTTAAAAGTCAGAACACCGTGTGAAGCGGTTAAAAGTTGGTTTGAAATAGAGCCGCAAAATTTTAAGATTTCACCTGATGCGTTTTATGCTACTCTTTTAAGTGGGATGGTGTAATGTGGTGAAACTTGACAAGCTAAATATCCCCGTTGAGGAGATATTAAAGAGGCTTGGGCGGATGAGACCATTAACATTTCTACAAAAAATCTCTTAATTCGTCAATATTGTTTCTTCCGATTTTTCATGATCGACATCGCAATCGCCACTCCAATCGATATGCCCAACACAAGAAGTATCCAAGGTAAAGCGATAATTATGCCATAGATAGCAAACAAGATAACTAAAGCTATAGTTATTGTTGTTATGATTTTAAACAATGGATATTTCTGGACTTGTTTTAAAACATCATAGTCTTGTGCTTTTGCTCCGCAGTTTTGGCAGTACGACTCCCCATCTAAAAGCTTTTTCCCACACTTAAAACAAAACATTCTAAATACCTTATTTGTAGGGTTTATACTTGTTTACCTTGACCGCAAAGGCGAAGATTAGCCCAGATTGTTGTTAACACTGCCAACATGATATACACTTCCATTTGTCGGCTCCTTTATTTATTAAGTTGCCGCCCGTTTTATAACTACCGGCAACAATACAGGCGACCAAAAAACGGAAATACCTATCGGTAGATTATGGTTTGCGCCAAACAGAGAATCTATGATAGGCAGTCTACCCATCAGATTACCAAAAGCGATAAATCTTTTCCCAAGCTATTAAGGTGTTCTGGCTTGATTAAAATCATTTGACCGATTTTGCCAAAATGACGCTTTAAGTGAGACTCGGTGTAGTCGAATAAAAAGCTTGAGTAGGCGCCATTCTGGCGAGGCGCCTTATTTGTAGGGCATAAAAAAATCAGTTAGCTTATTGAGCAAAAAAACCTATTACAACAATTGCTCCGATAATTGCCAAAACCCATGGAATCGCTATAATTATAAAATACACCACCGCAATAATTAAACATACTATAAAGATAATTCCTAATACTTGCATTTTATACCTTTTCGAGCTGCGCTCGCAAAACTTCGATTGTATAAGTACCATTTTTTGCAAATCTTCTCAGGTTTTCTGCTTTTTCAAGCGTTATTCTGCCTTTTTTTACTTTTTCATCAAGTAAAGACTCGAATTGTTTATATTTAGCTTCATTTGAGCTATTACTTTTTGCTATCCTTTCTTTATCCAGTCTCTCTTTTTCTTCTTTTGAGAAATCCTCTGTCTTCTTTATCTTTCCATCATTTTCAAGCAACTTTGCTACCCCATAACCTGCAGCCGCACATGCCGCCGTAGCCCCAATAACCCAACCTATAGGGTTTGAAACCGTCAACGCAAAAGATCCAATGGTAAGCCATGTAGAGGTGCCTGCTATTGAATACCCTGCCGCCGCGCCTGCAGCGGCTAGCCCTTCTTTCTTATTCTCGCTCAACAAATCTAATATGCCCATATTTATCCTATCCTGCTATCATTTCTATAGTTCCATGCTTTAAAGTATCGAAAATTTTTCCAAGCAAATCCCATACCTCATTGGCAAGATATTTTATATCTTTGAATGCGTCAGATATTCCGCTAACCTCATATTCGCCTCTATTTTTTTTATCCGCACTAACTCCATATAAAGCAAATACAGTTACCAAAATAGGGGTTATAAGCCCTGATAATAAGTTTCCTATAATAGGGATAACGTTTAGCAACGCACCTATAGCTAGTCCTATTAACGCCCCTATAGCTACATTAGGATTTTTTTGAATAAACTCAAATATATGATGCAAGATAATCTTGCCAATCTTCACAATTTGAGAGCCTATCTTCATAGTGGCTCCATATAGCGAAGAAAACTCGATAGAAAGCTGTTTTGGGAGACCTAAGCTCACAAAATGTTCATACACATGAGCCGAGTTGCGAAATGCGTTTTCAGCTTTGCCTTGCAATATCATTAATTCTAATTCGGCTTCGGCGGTTCTCATTATTTTCCTTTTCAAGTTTTTAAGCAAACGCTTTTTTTATATCCTCTATTGCCGCTTTTTCTCTATCGCAACAAGCCCCGTCAGATTCCGCTATTTCTTTCACATAACCAAGCGTTTCCGCTATCAGCTCTTTTGAAAAAACATGCTTAGCTTGAGCGGCAAATAATTCTAAGTCGTCAATCAATGGGGCAGAGTCAAATAACGCCAATGTTGCCTCCTCTGTTAAATCAAAATGCCGCTTACACAAGTCTAACAGTTTAGAAATCTCAACGTCTTCAACAACGTTGTCGGCTAATATTATTTTTTTAAACAATATAATAGACATAGGGGCGGCGGCGGTTTTTAACGATTCAATCATGCTTTGTTTCCTTTTGGTATAATTTCATTCGTACTAGATTATATATATATGTATATTAATTAAAAATAAATTTTTGTCGTGGCTTTACATTTAAATTTTTCTAGAGCCAGACAGCTCAGCCCCTCAATACTCCTGCACCCTCAAGCCCCCGCCTGTACCGAGTCCGCCTCGTA
>DYOP01000043.1:0-7007 GCA_020720425.1 Bdellovibrio sp.
AATCGGCCCGAAAATGTTATCAATATTGAGCACGAACAAGCCATTCTTAACCAGCTCTCGTTGGCCTACAGGGAAACGGCTAAAGTCATTCTGGGAGGGTTAGATAAAGATTTAATTAGCCTAGATAATGATTGTAAACAGATTGATCAAACTATTATGAGTTTAGAAATTATAAGAATTACTGGTAAAATTGAAAGCTCTCGTTTGCATAATTCTCACTTAGGAGTTAATCAATTATTAGAAGAGTTAAAAAAATTTGTTAATAAACTCCGTGCTGATGTCGGAAAAATTCATCAAATGACTCAAAGTATGATGGTGGAGTCAAAACAACTGCGCTAAGTTTTTTAGGGCGCAAGCCAAAGAAGAATTGAATGGGTAATGGGTCTCCTTGGGCTGCTGTTTTCAATTTTTTAAAAAAGGTATCTTGGGCCAACCCTTGTGCTTCTTCTAACCCTGTGGGGGCGCCATTTGACATGACCATTTGACCATGGTATACTGGTAAACAAATGGAGGTTTTTTATGGGAACTCGTAGAGCTTTCGGAGGTCAAGTTCATGTAAGACTTTCTCCAGAAGCCCATGAAGATGTAGCAAAAGAAGCTTTTGAAAAAGGGGCTTCGATTAGTGGCATTGTAGCTCAGTCTCTTATGATTCGAAGGGTTTTAAGAAATATTGCCCCATGGAAAACGGTTGCAGAAATTCGTCAAGCTAACAAGGATGTGGATACTCAACAGCTTGAGAAAGATATTTTTGAATCTATTAAATCTGTAAGAAAGCAAGCTCGTAATGGGAGGTAAGATTCGACTTGTGGTGGATACCAATATTATAGTGAGTGGTCTTATAACGACTGACACGCCACCAGCTAAGATCTTGGATGCAGTTAAAAATAAAAAAGTAGTTCTGCTTGTCTCTGATGAGGTTGTGGTTGAATATCTTCGGGTCCTTAATTATCCGCGAATACGTAAATATAAAAAAATTACTGATGAAGTGATGATAAATTTGGCAGCCCTTTTTGTGGAAGTAACAGAGAGGGTTGAAGTTTTATCAATCGTTAAAAAAAGCAAAGACATTGATGATGATAAGTTTTTATCACTTGCTATTGACGGAAAAGCCCATTTTCTTGTTACCGGAGACAAAGCTGATCTTCTTTCGCTAAAAAAAATCGATCATATTCCGATTATAACCGCTCGCGAGGCTGTCGAAAAACTTAAAATTTAAGAGAAGCCGTCAGCCCTAGTTTCATTCGCACCCCTTTGGTAACTTGAATAGGGTTTAAAAAAGTTACAGAACTTTTGGTTTAAAATCGAAGTGGTCCTTTGAATCCTGGATATGAATGGGGGGTTTATTTGGTTAAGCCCCTTGTTGGGATAAAGCCTAAGTTATTTAATGGTTTTAAGTTTGTAATTACTATTACTCGAGTTGAGCAGGGTATCATCGGTATTTGATAAATAGGAAATTTTTGAATTTAATAGTTTATAACCATTTGCAGACATAAGGGGTGTCGAATTTGAAAGTGAGGGCCAGTTTATGTTTGAAACCTGAGTTGAAGTTGGCGGGGGCGGCTGAGTGTTACCCCCTAAATTTTCGGATGAGACGGTAACAGATTCGTTATATTTTTGACAATGACTTAAAGTTAGAACGCCAATTAAGGTGATAAATTTTAAATTAGTTTTTTTAAAAAAAAGGAGGGCAAAAGGTGCTAGCTTTAACCGTGTGATTTGTGTAACACGGTTAGTTTTATTTTTTAATAAAAAATTTTTTATGCTTTTAAATTTAATTAATGGCATAATCACTCCTAAGCGTTATATATAAGAATATCATCTTTAAGAATATCATCTTAATCTTAACTAGTAATCGGCATAAAAAAATATAACTTAAATGTCTTATATAGTGTTTTATAAAGTGTTATATAAAGCGTCTTATAATGAGACAAAAGCTTGATAGCTTGTTATTTTCGAGCGACTCTGTCCCTCTAATTTTTTGGTGATACGGGTGCTTTAATTAAATACCAAGGTTTTTGCGGGCGCGGCCTTGATAAGGCTTGGCCTCAAGGTGGTTAGTGAATTAAAGGGTGCAGGTTTCTGAGGGCGCCTTCGACGATTTCTAAATAAGTGAGCACGACTAAAGAATGGCTTTCTTGGTCTAGGTTTTTTAAAAATAAAACTTTATCGTTAAATGATTTTCGATCAACAAGGTTAGCAATCAGATCTTCAATTTTTTTTGTTAAATTAGGGTCATTTGAGTTTTGAGAGCTCGAAAAACGAACGGCTTTAATAATTTCTTGATTGTCAAAAAGGGCATGGTAACCGCATACCGAATGAAGAAGTAATAACTCCATCTGCTGAATTTTTTTTTCAAAAGATGGATCGTTCTTATTTATAGAATTGCTAAATTGTCCTGACACGTTCGCCTCCTTGCGTTGGTATCAAGAATACCTACTTTAAGGTTTGCAAATAATGTTACCAGCGGCAACATAAAAATAATGACGTACCTCATCATGATTTTTGCTTGATAATCCCCGTCTAAATTCACAGGCTAGGCTTATGAGTAACGATAAAAAAAGTAAGGTATTTAGGACTAAAGTCTTAGCTAAACAAAGAGTTAAAGTGGCTCGTCCTAAAGGTAAGGTTAAACAAATTATAGTTGATTCTGATTTAGGTTTGGTTTTTAAATCAGAAGACGAAATGTTAAAGCATTTTGCCCCCTTGGTGTCAAAGTTTGAGGCCGAATATCAAGCAAAAAATGATACTCATGAAGTTGATTTAAATCAGATTTCTAACTTAGAGACCATTTTAAATGATACTCTTGATGCGCCTGATGAGGTTTGGAAGGATGATTCATCTGGGGTGGGGTCTGCGCCTGTTTTTATTTTTATAAGAAAGCTAATCGATTTAAAAGCAACTCATGTGGTTTTAGCCCATGTGACTCAGTCCGATGAGCCTAGGTTTATTTATTATCAACTCATAAGCGCTAATCCTTTGGTGATTGAAGGCTATCGAAAAGGTGATTTGGTTTATGACCAAATTTTAGAACAGTTAGAGTATGCGATGATAGACGGTGATGCTTTAAGTGAAGGTGATTTTATGGCCGTGGGGCTTTTTAAATCTATGGTTACTTTAAGATCAGACCAAGACATAGCTAATGATAAATTTATTTCTTATGGTCTAAAATTTCGTGAAGCTACAATTCAAGAGGCCGATGAAATTTGGCGATCTCTTGATAGTTCCGGAAATGTGTTGGTTACTTTTATTAAAGAGTGTCAAGGCGAAGGGGGCGCTGAGTTTCATTACGTAGTTGTTACTCAGCAAGAGGCTGATACGGGAGTGCATGTATTACTGTTTTCATTTCCGACTCATGATGAGCATCTTTTAGATCGGTATCGTTTGGGCGAAAATCTTCATGCCGAAGAAGTTGAGCAAGAGTCATCTCATTAAAGAAGGCTTAAAAGCAGTTAAAAATAGTTAAACGCAGTCAAGCGGTCAAAAGCACATAGAAGAACTTAAAAACAATATCGATTTAATTCGTATTCAAATTGGCTGTTGGTATATGAGTAACCAATTAGGCTTTGCAATGGGTGCAAATTATATAAAGACTCAGGATGAGAGCCTTTATAGCTTATAGGGTTAGCATCAAATAAGGGGGCCAAGGCGGTAGCTTCGGGGCCACTATTTTGATCTGTGCTTTGATTGTAGTATATTTTTGAAGTTATAATTTTTGAGTTACCTTGGGCGTCAAGTTGAGCGACAATTTGAAATGAACTAAAAAATTGGCTAGCCGAAGTAATTGTCATATTAAAAACCTTTCCGTAATCTTGCATCTGTTGAAAAGTAAACTCGTTATAGCTATAAGGGCTTTTTCCCCCTCCTTGTCCTAAATGTTCAATATAAAATGAAACTTGTTGCCATTGGCCCCAGTTACCAGCTGAGTCAATCGTTCTTGTCCAAAGAACTAGGCTATTATTAAGGTCAGCAGCAAAATCCGAAGGAAATCTGATATACTGAGTGCGTAGAAAATCACTTCGTAACCCTTCGGTGGTTGACTCATAAGCTTTAAGTTTAAATCCCAAATTATTGTTATTGCTCATATCTATGGAGCATTTGCCTTTGGCTTGAGGGATAGGATTTAAATTATTATCTAGAGTTTCTTTTTGAGTAGAATTAACGGAAGAGTCATCATAAGATTTTGATGAGCCACAAGAGCTTAAAGTTATAGCTAGGGTTAAAAATGAATAAGCTAAAAAATATTTTTTTATATCAATGGCAAGCTCCTTATTGGCAAGCCCATCAACTTTTAATTTAAATAGTAAATTTAAAAATAAATTTGAGTTTTTTTGAAGGTTATAATTTAAATTGGCCATTTTTGTATCCCCCTTGCTAGCTAAGTTAAGTTAACTCTTTAAATGGCTAGTATATAGATAGTAAGCAAGTCTAATGCCGCACAAAACCAGCCCAAACCTTCAAAAGCCCCTTTGGCTTACATATGGTTGTCTTAAACTGAGACTAAAAAAAGTGAGTGGTTACCGGTTGTCAACTGTCTAAATGGGTGACATAAACAAGAGATGATGTTTTTAGTCTATTTATTACCAAAAAAAAATATAAGCCAGATAATGGGTTGGATAGCCCAAGTTAAATGGCCTATCATTATAAAAAAGATTTTTTTTACTTATTTTGTAAATCGTTACCGGATTGATTTAACTGAATCCGTTATTGAAAAGGCTTGGGATTTTAAAACCTTAGATGATTTATTTACACGAAAGCTTAAAAGCCAAGCTCGAACAGTGGCCGAAAGTATAATTGTACACCCGTGTGATAGCCAGCTCACCTTTTTTGAAAAAATTGAAGAAAATTTTTATATTCAAGTAAAAAAAGTGCCTTATCAAATTGCAAGGTTAGTTAAGCCTTTTTCTGCTAACGGGTATATCAATGGAAGGGTTGGGGTTTATTATCTTTGCCCCACGGATTATCATAGGGTGCATAGCCCCGTTGATGGTTATGTTACCCAAATAGCCTATATTCCTGGGGCCTACTGGCCGGTCAATTATTGGTCAACAAAAAATATTGATCATTTGTTTTATAAAAATGAAAGGGTTTTATTTGAGATTCAAACCCCTCGGGGGCCTTTAGTACTTATTATGGTGGGGGCTATTAACGTAGGTAAAATTTCAACACCTTTATGGCCTGAGTTACAAAATAGTATACAAAAAAAATCAGTGCCTGATGTGCTGAACTTTGAAAAGCCAATAAGTATTAATAAGGGTCAAGAACTTGGTATTTTTCATTTAGGTAGCACCGTGGTTATGTGTTACTCAGAAGAGTTTACAATAAAATCAGGCTTATTAGATAAGCCCCAGCCCTTAGATTTGGTTAAACTGGGGCAGGGATATGAGGGTATCGGCATTCCGTAAGCTCGGTTTCGGCCACGATCACCTGTGCCAGTTCGGGTAACCATTTTTTTGTGGACTCAAAAATATAATAAGCTAAATTTTCGGAAGTGGGGTTTTCAAGTCCTGAAATTTGGTTTAGGACCTTATGATCAAGCAATGTTTTTAAACTTTTTAAATTTTCTGATACCTCATGGTAGTCTTTAACCCAACCAATTAAAGGGTCTTTGGTTCCCCAGTAGATAAGACTTACTTTAAAACTATGACCATGCATCATTGAGCAGGGGTGAGATGAGGGGAGATGGGGTAAAAAACGAGCCGATTCTAAAAAAAATGTCTGACGTAGCTCAAATTTCATATTAACCTCAGATTATGATGATACAAGTTGGACTTCATTTATTTAAGCAGAATTTTAAATTTTCGGCAGCTCATTTTTTAATTTTTGATAAAGATAAAGCTGAGCGTCTGCATGGGCATAATTACCAAGTCACTCTTGAGGTTTATTCGGATCAAACTCAAGCCATTTTAACAAATGGGCTTATGGTTGATTTTTCTTTTTTAAAAAAAACGGTTAAAGATCTTGTTGACGAGTGGGATGAAATGGTTTTGCTTCCGCAAAACCAACCCGAAATGAGATTTCAAGAAGAGGGGACCCAATTAAAAGTTTGGTTTCGGGAGCGATATTACGAATTCCCAAAAAATGAAGTGTTACTTTTGCCAATTATAAATACCAGTGTCGAGTGTATGGCGCATTTATTTGCTGAAAAGCTTAAAAATAGGGTTTCTTTTAAAGACCTAGGGGTAACCCAATTTTTGGTTAAAATTGATGAAAGCCCAGGTCAAGGGGCGCAGGTTTTATTTCAGACGGAATTAACTAATTCTTGAAGGTTACCATAGGGTTTAATCAGTCCATCAAATTGATTAAATGCGTTGAGTAGTTGATTTTGATCCTCAATAGGGAGTTGGTTTAATAAAAAAGGACGGCAGGCCCAAAGTAACTGTTTATCCCATTCAGATAAAAACAAGTCCCAGTTTTTAGGCGAGATAGGAGTGTTTATAAAACTTTGTAGGCAGTCCGCATGAGAAATTATATTTTGAGGGCTAAAAAAAATATTTAAACCCAATCCGACAATAAGGCGTGTGTGATTTTGATCTGTGAGTGTTTCAATTAAAAGGCCGGCTATTTTTTTGTTAGTAATATATAAATCGTTGGGAGCCTTTAAAGCAAAAGGAGTGTCTGGCCAAGTATGTTTTAAGCTTTTACAGAGGGCATAACCAATAATTAAAGTTAATTCAGGCGCTGGCATTTTTGTAAGTTCTAAACTATAAGAAATAAAAAGTTGGCCCTGTTTTTTTTCGTCAATCCAATTTTTTTTATCTTGATTTATATCCGTGCTATCAAAGCCCCCTCTCCCTCGGCCATGGGTTTGAAATTTTGTAAGGCAAATATCATGGGGGCGAGAAAGGCCGTTTAATGTTTTTAAAAAATCAGAGGTACTGGTTATTTGCTCAAAAAAATGAGGAGTAAAAAGGGATTGATTGGTATAGTGCTTTTGGGTTTGTTCAAATATTGAAAACATAATTTTATGTAAACTCCTTAAACTCCTTAAACTCCTTAAACTCCTTAAA
>DYOP01000043.1:7107-18998 GCA_020720425.1 Bdellovibrio sp.
AAACATAATTTTATGTAAACTCCTTAAACTCCTTAAACTCCTTAAACTCCTTAAATGCCGCAAGTTCCTTAAACACCTTAAACGCCACAAGCTCCTTAAAAATGTTGAGCTTTTTTTAGTAAACTCCCAAATTTGAAAGAATTTTAAACCCAAACGGGGGGTTTAAGTCCAATCAAACTGAAGTGAAATATCGGCACTTTTTGATGAGTGGGTAAGAGCTCCTGAACTAATAAAATCAATATCAAGCTCTTTAAGCTCAGCTAGTCTTTGAAGAGTAATGTTACCAGATACTTCAATATAAATGGCCTCAGGAACAAGTGGCAAAAGATCTTTAAGGGATTGAGTTGAAACATTATCAATAAGTAATCTATCAACATTAAGGGCTACGGCCTCTTTAATTTGCTCAGCCGTTGAGACCTCAATTGTTATGGGTTTGTCACAACTGTTTTGAACACGTTTTATGGCTTCGGTAACGCCCCCAGCTAGGGCGATATGATTATCTTTAATAAGTAAAGCGTCACTTAAGCTCATGCGGTGATTGGTGCCCCCACCATCTTTAACTGCTTTTTTTTGAAGCTCTCGGTATCCAGGTAAAGTTTTTCGGGTGTCTAAAATTTTAATTTTAGACCCTTTTAACTGGTCAACAAATTGCCGCGTGTGAGTAGCAATACCTGATAAGTGAATTAAAAAATTAAGACCTACGCGCTCGCCTTTTAATGCCTGTAAAAGATCACCATGTATCGAGCATAAACTTTGGCCTTTAAGCACCATATCCCCATCATTAAAGTGCCATCGAATTTGGATATTGGGTTCAAGTAACATAAGAGTTTGATCAAAAAGAGAGCTTCCGGATAATACTAAGTCTTGTTTAGCCAGTAATCGAGCGGTCCCTATTTTTGGTCCAATGCTTAAGGCTTCGGTTGTGATATCTCCTTGGGGGAGATCTTCTTTAAGGGCGATTTTAATAAGTTCTAAATTTGTCATGATATTCTTTGAGCTTCTTTGAGTAACTGTTCAAGTTCTTCTTTGACTATTCTTTCGGCCATATCAGGGATGACTTTCCATGCAATTTCTTTTAACACGCCTCTGACCTCTTCTCGAATGAGAGATTCAAGTCGGGCGGGATCAATGATATTTGATAGAGTTTTGATGTCAAGTTCTTGAAGAGTTTTTTGAGAAATAGGTTTATCAAGTTCCACTAACGAAACATCAATATTAGACTCTCCCATGGTCGCAATTTGAGCGTCAGTAACATCAATATCAAATGGACTTAGGTAAGGAGATTTGTTGGGATTGGTAGTCTGGGGGGGGGGCGCCCTTAAAGAGTCTTGATGATGAATCATAGGTTTTGAGTAACCCGATTTTCCGGGCAAGGGAACTTGCTGAAAGTCATCAGGCTCAATATCGTTTAAATCATTATGTTCCCAATCCGAAAGGGGGGGAGATAGAGGAGGGGCCGGTTGTGATAAAGTTGGTAATGGCTCTTGAGCGAGTGGTATAGGCTCCTCCCAATTAAATAAGGGTGTCTCATTAAAACTTATCTCAACAGCTGGGGGAGGGCTTAAAGGGGGCTTATCAACAGAAACCTTATCGGCGGGGGCCGTATCAAGTGGGGGTAGTTCTTGATACTCAAGAAAGTCTAAAATTTTATTAGTTTGAAGTTTTGGAACAAGGCTTTTAACTAAGGTCCTTAATGATTCGGCATCAAAGGGCTTTTCAAGTTTAGCATCAGCCCTTGAGGTGGTAAATTTTTGTTCATCAAAGGCAATAAAGCCACTCCAAATAAGAACAATAGGAATGCTACTCAGTTGAGCGTGAGATTTAAACTCAGTGGCAATATCATATCCATTTTTCTTAACTAATAAAACATCAGCTAAAACAATATCGGGGTGATAGCTAAGTGCTACTGGCAAAACATCAATGCCAACAGGGACCGATTTAACCTCGACCCCTAAGTCTTGTAGAGCCAATTGAATGACTTTTTTTATGGTACTGCTTTCATCTGCAAGTAAGACGCGTAATGACATACATAAAGTCAATCATCCCCAACTTGGGTCAGTCAAGGTTATCCTTTTTGACATGATGTTATTTAATCGTATGGGACGTTTATTAGCTATTCAATTTTGGACTTATTTTATTGGGGCTCTGGCTTTATTTTCGCTTTTATTTTTGGTTTCTGATTTTTTAGCTAATTCAAATCAATTTGCTCAAACCTCAAGGCAAGAGTTATTGCAGTATTATTTTTATGTGTTACCTGAAATCTTATACCGTATGTTGCCTGTGGCAGCGACAATGGGGGTTATTTTTACTTTTGCCACACTTCAAAGAACAAATGAGTTAACAGCCCTTTTTTCTTTAGGCGTAAGCCTTAGGCAAATGACAAGTATTTTTTTATTTTGGCTCTTTATCGTAGCTTTTATGGGTTATTATTTAGGAGACCAAATTGTTCCCAAATCAAATCAGAAAAAAAACTATATTTACTACCATACGATTAAAAAAAGCCCCGGGCTGTACTCAACCATTAAAACCGGAAAAATATGGTATAAAGTTCAGGACACAATATTTTATTTGCAAACTTTAAATCCTAAAACCTCAGTAGGCGAGGGGCTAAAAATGTTTTTATTAAGCCCCGAATGGACCTTGTTGCAACTTATTGAAGCCAAAAAAGTGTTACTTGAAGGACAAAAGTGGACTCTCGAAAATGGTCTTGTGACCGTGTTTTCGGCTGAAAGCCCCTTTCCTTTAACTCAAAATTTTGAATCAAAAACTATTGTTATGGCTGAAGAAGCCTCTGAACTGGTCGAAACCGCAAAAGCGAGTGATATATTAACCGTTAAAGAGCTTAAACAGTTTATCGAAAAAAATAAGCAGGCGGGGCTTGATACCCTTCGCTATGAAGTTGATTATTTTTCTAAATTAAGTTTTGCCTTTGCCGGAGTTGTTATGTCTTTACTTGCGATTCCTTTTGCTTTAGCCAGGGGGAGAAGCGGGGGGACCATGGGCAGTCTTGGGATTGCTCTTGGAATGGTGTTTTTATACTGGATTTTTTACAGCTCAGGTTTAGCACTTGGTTATCATGGTAAGGTGCCTCCGCTTTTGGCTGTGAGTAGCCCCAATTTGATTATGTTAGTGGGAGCTTATTTTTTACATCGTCAAACCCAAAGATAGATAAACAGAATATTTTTTCTTTTAAGGTTTGATAGGCATGCATAGGTTAGATACGTTTAATATTTGATATTTATAAGACACGATATAAGACTTTGATTTAAATAAAAAGCGAGTTAAAGAATGTAAAAAATCAGGTCAGTGAAATTAAAACTTAAATAGTGAGCTAAATTAAAGTATATTATTTGTGTTAAACTCAGTCAAATAAGGTAACTAAAATTAAAACTTAAAAATGATTTTGGACAACTAAAGGAGATTTTTATGGGTATATTTGATTTTAATTTTTATGGAAAAAAACTTTTTTTATTTACTTTTAAAAGTGGTTTTTTTATTTTTTTTATCAACCAAGGGGCTTGGGCAATGGCTTGGGAACCCGCAAGTTTTTATTTAGGTAGTGACGGTACCACTCAAATCTCTTTACCCGAAATAGTAGAGCAAATTAAGCCAGGAGATATTCTTGTTATTGGTGAAACTCATAATATTTCAACGGTAGCAAAAATGCAAAACCAGGTATTGAAAGCTCTTAGGGATAAAAACTATTTGGTAACAGTGGGTATGGAATTTATTGATTGGACCCAACAAAACGAATTAAACCTTTTTCGCCAAGGGACTCTTTTAGAAGCTGATTTTTTAAAAGCAATTAATTGGGGAGGTTTTGATTTTTCTAACTATAAGGATCAGATATTATTTCCTATGATCGAAAAGCAAGAAACAACCTTGGGGATTAATGCCCCTCGCTTTTTAACTTCTAAAATTTCAAAACAAGGGTTTGAGTCTTTAACTGAAGATGAATTAAAAATGATACCCAGCCAATTTTCAAAAGGAAATGAGGGTTATTTTGAACGTTTTCAAAACTTAATAGGCCATAAAATGGATCCCCTAAAGTTAGAGCGGTATTTTTTAGCCCAAAGCCTTTGGGATGATACGATGGCGCAAAAAACCCTTGATTATGTCAATCAGAACGCAGACAAAGTATTTGTTATTATTGTGGGAGAGTTTCACGTTCAGTACCAAGGAGGGTTACCAGATCGCCTTTTAAAGCGAGGAGCTAAAAAGGTGTGGACCTTATCACAGGTGGGTATTGATCAATTAAGTGACGAAGAAATTGCTCAATTGGTGTTACCTAATGAGTATGGTCAACGGGCTGATTTTATATGGTTACACGAACAATAGCTTTTAGCTGAGACTTGCTTTATGGCTGATTATGCTTAAAATACCTTGTGGGTGTTTTGGGCTTTATTTATGTATCAAAAAAACGAGACTCTTATTTAAAATTGCCAACCCATTCCGATATTGGCCCTTGTTAAATCGCTATTTAGAGTTGTTTTTTGGTTGGCCACAGATAAACCGTAATAGGTATGAATTTTATATTCGGGTATTTGTTTTAGCCAATTAATAGATTGTACTTCAGTGGTTTGCTCCCAGTTAAATTGAACTGAATTTTTTTTAGATATTTTTTTTGTTAAAAATAGTGTGGTCGATTGAAGAGAGTTGGGACCAAAGGATTTTGGATCCATTCTTAAAGTGAGTCGAGCTTCGTCTAAATAGGGAGTTTCAACAATAAAATCAAAAATGTTACTGGCCAATGAGTATTTCATATTAAGTTTGGTTTGTTTAGTAACTTTGACTTCAATTTTTTGAAGTTTTTCTTTTACTTCATAAATGGTTTTCATTGCCGGGTCTGATTGAATATAGTGATCAAGGTGCCATTCAACAAGACGTTTAATCATATACTCTGCAAATTCTTTTTTTTGATTGGTTAACAAAATAGCTGATGAGTTATAGGCTGTGCTAATGTCATTATAGTTTGTAATAAGGGGTTCAAATTGGGGTTTAAATTGGTCTTGATAGCGTAAAATAAACTCTTTAGAGAGCTCCTTATTAAAAATATAATCTTTGAGTGAAAGTTCTTTTAATGGATTAAATTGCAGATAAACTTCTACATAGGACTGTGATTTTTCTTGTTCAATATCTTGAGTGTAATTGGATGCGGTATTTGATGAGATTGAGCTAGGGGTACGCGGAGAGTGCTTTAAGCTAAGAGCGCCTTGAGGATTAAGAAATACGGGTTGGGGGATGAGGATATCTAATGACCCTAGGAGAGGGCTTATTAGAAAAATTGAATATATTAAAATTTTGATCTGTCCCATAGCTAAATATAAGCAATTTAAAACCCAGTTACTTATAAGCTCTTTGTATTTGAATGTATCAAAATGATAAATAAAACCATAAAAGACAAAAAACGCTAAGGCTGTCTAAGGTTAAAACATCAAGCCCCAGCCAAGAGTGCCCGAATACGAATCTACAGTCTGTTTTTGATTAATTAAGGGGTTATATGTTGAAAATCTAAAAACACTGATTCCCCCTTCAAAAAAGGTGGAATTTGGAAAAAACATTTTTCCATGAAAATTAAGAATAAAATTTGCTTCAGCTTTTGGGTCGTGGGGAGGGATATAGGTAAAATCTAAATCTGTATATTTGGGGTAATTAAAAAAGCTAATGGTGCGAAGGGCTCTATCAAAAATACTTGGGAGGCTTCGGCCCCAATAAAATCCAGCTCCTGTTTGTTGAGCGGATATTCTGTAAAATTCAAACTGATACTGGGCCACGAGAAGTCCAAAAGTAGGTTCAATGTTCCACGCTGAGGGTAAAAAATTAAATCGAAGTTCGGCTTGGGTCATATTGAGTCTTAGCAAACTTGTTTGATCAATGGATTGCCATCCTCGAGCGCGCCAACTTAATCGATGATTCCACCAAGAGTCGTAATAAGATGAAAATAAGTTTTCAATCGAGCCAATGACGGCAAACTCCCCATTAATATAAAGGTTACCAGCGGCTGGCTTAGCTATGGCGACCCGAAATGAGGCCTCTATGTTTGGCATTTTAAGAACAGAGTAATTAACTTTAGAGGAGCCCATATCTTGAGTTAGAATCGTCCACTTTTGATTTTTTAAATTTTCAGCTGTCCAAGTTTGAATCTTATATCCTGATTGAGTTGGAGATTTGACTTTAAATTTAATTTTATCTGAATAGGTGATAAGAGGTCTATTAGTAACAATGATGGGCCTTTTTTTATATTCAAGGGAGTTGCTATCTAAACTAGGCGGAAAAAAGCTTCTGCCAAAAGAAACCCCTAGATAGCCGCGGTAAGGCATTAAAAATTGATTGGACTTAAGATTTATTTTATAAAGTTTTTCCTGAAACGGAAAAGTTGCACCAAACAAAGTGGTGGTAATGGGTTTAAAGTTACGGTTTTGTAAAAGGACATTCCATTTGTTGCCAAATGTACTTATATCAACAGCTTTAATTTGGGGAGATTTAAATTCGGCAATAACGATTTGTTTAGAGTTTAAAAAAGTAAATTCGGCGGTAACATGATCAGACAAACTCAGTGTGATGGCCCCTTCTTGGGCGGCCGCAACCCCATTTAGTTTAACTAAATCAGCAGAGAGTGATGAAGTTAAAGGACATAATTTATAGGCTGATTTATCAGTTAATAGCTCTGATTGTAAAACCTGACATTCACCTTTGTTTTTTGCATTCTCCCAGATCAAGGATTTAGGACCAAAATCGACGTTACCAATTTTTAGGCTGTCTTCATTTAATTTATAATTAACCTGCCAGTCTCCTAATATGTTATTATCTTTGTCAGGGCTCCATCGAATTCGAGGTTCAGAGGGGAGCATTTCCCAGTAACCAATATTGTCAATATCATCATTCAATTCATGGCTGGTATCATTAGATTTGTCAGCTGACTGAGCCTGAGAGCTGATATTACTTTTTTGATTATCAACCAAGTTGGTTTGATTGTCTTGGGCTTTTGCAGGATAAGAGAGAACAATACTTAAAAAAATAAAAAATAAAGTGGATCTAAAACATAAGATTAAGCATGAGCCTGATCTTGATCTTGATCTTGATCTTGATCTTGAATCTGAAGCTGAATATGAATATGAATATGAATATGAACAGGATCTTGAATTGCATGATTTTAAGAAAAATAAATGATTCACATAAATAGTGTTCAAGAAGGTTGCTTAAAAGGCAACTTTGAAATAGCCTAATTTTATATGAAATTAGGAGCAAAGTTTTCTTTATTTATTTTGGTTTTGTTAATTTTTTCTGGAACATTATCTTTTTTTGTATTTCATCAGGTATTAAGTCCTGAGTTTGAAAGACAAAAAGAAGAATCGTGGATGTTTCGAGCTCAAAGTGTGACCCAAAAAGTAAGCCAAACTTTTAAAGAAGGTCTTTTAACGGCAAAATGGATTGTTCGACTCGTGCCCGAAGATGGTGTGATCCCCGGCTTAGGTCTAGAACTATTTCAAAATTCAGACTTAGATCAGCTAATTATTTTAAAAAAATCAGATTGGGCCAATCAAAGTCAAAAACCTTTGGTTACTTTATTTAGAAGGCAATCTTATGCAGCCCCCGCTATGTCTTTAGTTGAAGCCTTCGAGTTTAAAGTGAGCGATAAACATATATGGATGGGGGCCCTGATTAATGATTACGCTGTTTTTTTGGCGGTTCATCAATCAAAGATTATTGAAAACACATCTGATTTTCCGCTTAGTTTTTTATTTAATAAAAGTGATGGAAAACTTATTTTAAGTTCTAATGAACAATTAAAATTATCAACAGAAGCTCAAAAAATTTTAGAAACTAAAATTGGTTTAGATGTTATTCAATCAGACTCGCATAATAAAGATCGCTTATTGGTTACTTCCGTATTAAAAGATTTTCCGATTGGGGTTGGTATTTATGGCGCCAATATTCAAATTGATCAAACATGGAAGCAATTAACTAAACAGTATTTAGGGACTTTACTTTTATTTGTTGGGTTTTCGCTGGTGTTAAGCGCCTATTTTTCGAGTTTAATTACTAAAAAGCTGACGTATATTGCTCAGCAAAGTCAGGTTTTTGGTCAAGGTCAATTTGATATTATTCTTGAAGAAGCCGGTCGTGATGAAGTCTCAGATTTGAGTCGTTCAATGAATATTATGGTTAGACAAATTAAAGATCTTTTTATCGCCCGAGAAGAGCAGCTTCGCATGCAAAGTGAGCTTGAATTAGCGCAAACAGTTCAAGGTACCTTGTTTCCGCCAGCTCAAATTGAAACTAAAAACTATGAAGTTGCAGGTTACTACCGTTCGGCCTCAGAGTGTGGAGGTGATTTGTGGGGTTACTGGGAAGGTGATGATTACTTATATTTTTTTATTTTAGATGCGACAGGGCACGGGGTCCCCGCGGCTCTCATAACCAGCGCGACAAGGGCTGTTGCGGCAATTTTTGAAACGCAAAAAGATTTAAATATTGTTTCAATAGCCAATGCCATGAACTATGCTATTGCCAAAGTGGGTAACAATTTGCAGCAAGCCACATCGTTTTTATGTCAAATTCATAAACTGACCGGAAAGATGGAGTACGTTAACGCAAGCCATGTTTCGGCTTATGTATTTCCCTCTGAGATAAATCAATCAACAAAAGTAAAAGAACTACCCATGCTGTCAGATCCTGTTTCGGTACGTTTAGGAGAAAAAATTAATCCCCAGATAAAATCGGGTCATTATACGGTTAATGAAGGCGAATCGGTTGTTCTTATAACCGATGGTTTTTTTGACCTTCAGATGGGGGATGGCAAAACTTGGCAAGAAAAGCGACTTTTAAAAAGAATGATTGATACATTTAGTAAAAAAAGTGGGGCTTCGTTTTCTGTTCAAATATCAACTTTTATTGGTGATATTGTAAGCGAGCATGGAGATAACTCTTTTAAAGATGACGTAACCTTGGTTGCGTTTAAACGAAAAAAAATAACCAGTTAACTTTTTTATATCCTTTGATTTAAACACCCCTCCCTACAATATCTGAGTAATTTAACAGTTCATTTTTTATAGACATTATGATTGGCATTCTTAAGATTTTTAATCAGATGGTTGTGCTTATAATAGTTAGTGGGATATGTTACTCAGTGGGATATGTTACTCAGTGGCCATTTTGTTTAGCACAGTAATGTTAACTTTTCTAATCGGAGACCAATTAGAAAATTCATTTTTATTGTCTTTTCCTCGGACTCTCCAAAAAAATGTTTGTGACCCCTTAATGGTAATTATTTTTTGATTGGCCCGAGTGACCTCAGAGAAAGTTACATTTTTAAAATCTTCGGTATCACTTAGATCAACTTGATAGTAATCAAACTTTTGATCACTTGACCATTTTAAATAAGTCCAGGGTTTTTGTTTTTTTTCTGATACATAAATTTGTCCCGCGTCAAAAAGGGTCCATAAAACGGGCGGCTTAATCACGGGGGCTGGAGGCGCAAGTAGTTTGGGCTGAGACATAAGGGTTTTAAACCTTAAACTATTAGACCACGAACTTAAAGGGGTATCGTTTAAATCAAGATACCGAGCTTTTAAGCTAACTAACCCTTGAGTAGGTAACTGATAAATAACCGATGGAATATCAGAAACAATTATTTTGGGTTCTAACTCGGCAGCTATTTGAGAGGAGTTTTGTGAAGAATACTGTATTTGATACTCAAATTTAGTTTGAAGTAAGCCGTCGGTAGCTAGTAACACTTCATTTTGGCCTAAGATATAGGCTTTTGTTAATTGGAGTGGAGTAATAATACTTGAGGTCATTTTAAATGGTTTTTTTGATTTTCTTTGTAAATTAAGTTTGACAGAGCTTTCAAAAATTTCAGCCTGCCAACTTTGAGCCGGAAAAGGCGGGCATAAGGCAATTTCGTTTTTATTTTCTAAAATCAGGGGTTGAGTTAGATATGAAAAATCTTTAAAAGTCCAATGCACTTGAAATTGTGAGTCATCAGCTAAAGGCATTGTTTCAATTTTTGCTTGAGCCGAAGTTTTACATTGCCATTGCCCTTTTGGTGACGAAATAAAATCAACTTGGGCCGATAAAAGTTTAATATCTAAGCTCGTTTTTAAGTCGATTTGAATAACTAAAGGCTCTGACCATTCGGTTTGAAGGAGACTATCTTTATTGCTTTTAACCTGAAAAATAATTTTGTGCTGCCCTTGTGATAAACGATTTATTTTATCTAAGGTTAAATGATATTGATTGGTTAAAAGCTCAATGGGCTCGGTTTGCCCTGGTAACCCAGAAATTTTTAACTCATGCTGAGTAAAGCCTGCGGGCGAACTCCAATTAAAAAATATACCTTGATTGTTTTTTAACTCAGATAAGTTATAGCTTGTTTTTTCAGGGGATAGCCATTGCGGATTTTTAACTTGAACCCAGTTAAGTATCCCTTTTTGAGTTTTTTCGGGGTCATTTTTAGGTCCAATTTCATAAAAAAATAAGTCTTCTTGTTTTGATGAGTTAAATTGGTAACTATAATAGGAGCTTTTAACTGTTTTTTGATGAAGAACTTTTTTTTGATCAGCACTTTTAATTGTAATTTCAATTTCTTCTGAAGACGGATTAGACCAGAAAAAATCAATTTTAAACGGGTTTGTTTGAGTTAAATATTGAATTTCATTTTTTTGTGGTTTTATAAGTTCAAAATCATTTTGATTTTTAGAAAGAGGATTTATTTTTAACACACCTTGAGTTGTTTGCATTGAAATTTCTTTTTCAAGAATCAGTTTTTGAGCCATATTTTGTAACTCAATTAATTTTTGTTCATTTATTTTTGAATCCTCATTTTTGGTTTTTAAATGGTCCCCCTGTCCCATTTCAATTGTAAAAAGTTTACCACTTGAGGGCTTTTCAAGATTGATGCTTGATAGAGGGTGAAGAGTTAATAGCGAATTATTATCTGTAAACTGAATAACAATAGAATCTGTTTTTTCGGTTCGCAAACGATCATTTTCAAATAGCACCTGTTGTACGGTAACTTTTTCCCAAAATGGTGATCCATGATTGCGGAGTTGGGGGTTACCCGAGACAGAAATGACTTTAGCAATAGGTAATTGGTTAAGCGATTTTTTTTGGCTATCTGTTATAGCTAATCCACCAGCGATTATCATGACGAATGATATGCTTAAAATAAGTAGATTATATTTTGAAAATTGAAATCTCATATTCTTCTTATCGGCAGATAAAATAAATCATAATAGGAACTCGACTTTGGTTAGGCTTTAAGGAGCCTAATTTTGGGGCCTAATCATGGGAGTTCAATCATGGGAGTTCAAGCAATTGGGGGCTCCATTTTTTAGAAGGGGGTGTTTTGTGATAAGCCACTTGGAAGGCTCCAAAACCAGCTTGTTGTGTCAACATACCGAGAGTTTAATGGATTGGATGCTAAAAAAAGCATTACTCAGATCAAAGGTGAGCTAATCCTTTTACCCTTGAGGCACGGCCATCCATGGCCTCTGCAAGCGTTACGCTGTCCTTGCGCTTGAGGCCTCAAGGATAAAAGGATTAGCTCACCTTTGATCTCCCCGAAATTTTTAGTTGATTAAAAAGGGGTTAGGGGAATTTAAAATTGCAAGTTTATAAGCTGAAAGTTTTCATTATTTTCTTTTTCAAGAATAAATCAGCATTTTTTAGCTCGTCGACACCATTAGTAACTATTTTCACTAGCTAAATTCGAACTATGTTAATTTGTGAATTTTAATAGCCCTTTAATATTTAACCTCATCCTCAATGCCATGAGCCGAATTTGGGTTATCCTTATTTTATTAAATTGACATAGCTACTTAAATTTTCTAATAAATAATTATGGCACGTCAAAAGCAATTGCTATTAAGCAAAGAATTTGAACTTAA
>DYOP01000044.1 GCA_020720425.1 Bdellovibrio sp.
AGGCTTATAATTAAAATATTTACCTGATCCATTAATTAATTTATCGATGCTTAATTCGGCTAAAAATGTATCTACAAAAGTGCCTGTGGTTATTTTACCCGCATCAAGATTTGGGATATCACTTGCCGCAAGCGCCGGCATTTGAGAACTATATAGCTTTCCAGATGAATCTAAACTTGCCGCTCCACTATTAGCCCCTAATTGGGTTTGAAGGACAAACTCACTGGCTGATTTGCCTTCAAGCTTTAAGGCATTAGCCGACTCGGCTGCGATCATAGCATGGGGTAATGATCCCACTTCAAAACGAGCTTCAAATACACCTAAATCACCCGTGGTTAATCTGATATATCTTATATCTCCCGCAACAGGTGCATAGGAAGTAGTTCCCCCATCAACGTTACCACCAGAGTCTAGGCAGGTTAGATCTGCAAAACTCCCTTGGTCTGAAACACCTAAATTGAGGAATACCCCTTATCATATAAATTAGGTGCAGGCGAAGCTGCCGTTACGCGAGCACCTTTAAATAAGTTTAGATATAAATAGCCGTTACTCACAACTACGCCACTAAAACGCTCACCCATAAGCACACAGCCATTTGGGGCTAAAATTTGCACATCGATTTGCGATAGGGTTTGGTTAACCACAACACCACTTGGGTCTTTTATAAATGCCCCAAGACGTATGCCCTTTTCAGCGGCCATGGCCTTAAACCCCAATGAAAAGGTAAACATAAATAAAAAGGCTAATGAAAAGTAAAACAATACAAACGAGTAACTTTTATTTTTAAAACTCATATTAAAGCTCCTTTTTAAACTTACCCTTATTAAAAGATTTTTTAAAATCACACTTCCTACTTAATAATTATCAGAGTAAATCATACTTTTTTAAAACTCTTTCTAATGCTAAAACTCCACCCAGATTAATGAACATTTCTAATTTGGTTGCGGCTTGCTAGACCATAACACTTAACCATAAATACTTTATCACACTCATCACGTCGGTTCGTTTTTAAAAAACATAGAGCTAATTTGAATAATTTTTTTAAAAAACTGTTTCTAAAGTGTGCAATTTTGATACACTTTTTATTAAGAAATTATTTTTACGCAAGAACGAATAGTTAATAATTTTTGACATGCCGTAAATTGAAAAACTTTATAAAATGAGCTTGATTCAATTTACATTAAAAAGGTAGCAAATGAAAAAGGATGTACTTTTACTTCTAATAAAAGAAGGCGAAGGACTCACTGTTGAGTTCAAAGAGAAATATACACCTAAAATTATACAAGACATTGTTGCCTTTGCAAATTCTAAGGGTGGCAAAATTATTCTTGGCGTAACAGACAATTGCAAGATCGAAGGCGAAAGGCTATCAGGCAAAATGAAAGCTGAGATTTTTAGTCTTGGTCGAAATTGTGACCCAAAAATAGAAGTCAATGTTAAACAAGTTGAGGAGGTGATCGTCGTTTCTGTCGATGAAGGCAATGATAAACCCTACTCATGCTTCAGCACTTATTATAAACGATTCGATGCTGTTACTCAAAAACTAAACCGCAACGAAACAAAGTCTATTTTCGACTCAAACACCACTTTTAATTTTGACGAAATAGTAAATACTAAAGCTAAATTTGATGACCTCTCTTTAAAAAAAGTGCGAGCCTTTTACAAAGCAGCTGGAATCAAGTATAAAGTTACTCAAGAAACGTTACCAAACATTTTGAAGAGTCTTAATCTTATGGAAAACAATTCAATCAATAATGCAGGAGTTTTATTCTTCGCAGAAAAAATAGATCAATTTTTTCTACATTCTCAAGTTATGTTGCTAGCTTTCAAAGATTACAAAGGCACTGTGATTTTTGACAGAAAAGAAGTTCGTGCAGACCTGCTGACTCAGTTCAATGAAGCCGTGTTTTTTTTAAAACGACACATGAGCCTTCAAGGGATTATTGAGGGCACGAGAAGAAGAAACGTATATGAAGTGCCACAAGAAGCGTGGAGAGAAGCGATTGCAAATGCAATAATACACAGAGATTATAGATTCGGCGGGACAAGCATTCAGATTAGAGTTTTTCCCGATAGAGTTGAAATTATAAGTCCCGGTCGTTTACCCAAGGGGATAACCCCTAAAAATATCGGAGAAATGTCTTCTCGAAGAAATGAAATTATCGCTGACATGTTTGCTCGCCTTGATGTCATAGAAAAGGCAGGTACTGGCATTATTCGTATCAGGGAAGCGATGGAAAATGAAAACCTCCCACCTCCAACTTTTATAGATAAGGATGAGTTTTTTAAAATCATACTTTATCGGCCCAAAGGCGTTTCAGAATCCACCCCAAAAAATGTCCTAGAAAATGTCCTAGAAAATGTCCTAGAAAATACTCTGAGTAAATTAAATAAGACGCAAATAAATGTTTTAAGAGAAATTACCAAATGGCCAAGTATTACTAATGCTGATATAGCAAATAAATTGGGGATCACCGATAGAACAGTAAGACGTTGTATTGAGCAGCTGAAAACAAATAATTTTACAAAACGCATTGGCCCAGATAAAGGTGGCCATTGGGAAGTCGTCGATAAAAGTAAAAGTAAAAGTAAAAGTAAAAAATAGTGAATCACGAATACGAAGAGATGAAGGGCCTACTTGAGCACCCCATTGCCTGCATGATAAATGGTTATTAATAACGACAAGCAAGCACTAAAAAAATTACTCATAAAGGGCATCAATTACGGTTTTGTATTTTTCATCTACAATTCTTCTTTTGATTTTAAGAGAAGGGGTCAGCTCGCCGGTTTCAACTGTAAAATCATTGGGTATCACAGAAAATCTTTTTATAGTTTCAAAGCTTGCCAGTTTAGAGTTAACTTCGGCCACGTGATCCCTTAAAACGCCTATTATTTCGGGTTTTTGAGATAAGGTTTCCCACGATTCAATTTTAATTTGCCTATCTTCGGCCCACTTTAAAACGGCTTCCTTATTAAGAGTAATTAATGCCACTGCGTATTTACGTTTTTCTCCGTGAATATGAGCATGCGATACCATCGGGCTTGTTTGTATTAATGCCTGAAGTTTTTGAGGAACAATATATTTTCCGCCTGAAGTTTTAATTAAATCCTTTTTTCGATCAATTATTTTAATTTGTCCTTTAGCTGTCCATTGAGCAATATCACCCGTAGCAAACCAACCATCTGATGATAAAACCTTTTCTGTTTCTTCTGGATTTCTGTAGTAACTTTGCATCACTTTTTTTGAACGAATAAACAACTCTCCGTCATCGGCCAGCCTGATTTGCACATCTCCAATAGGCTTTCCAACGGTTCCAAATTCATAGTCATAAGGTCGATTAACCGTTACGGCTGCGGTGGTTTCGGATAAACCATAACCCTCAAGAATTAAAACCCCTGAATGATAAAAAAACTCAGCTATGTCTTTATTTAAAGAGGCTCCACCACACACACTAAATCTAAATCGGTTACCGAATATATTTTTTACTTTACTCATTAACATGTTAGAAAAATATAATCCCACATCATCAAATAATGACCCTGATTTTTTTGAATTTTTATTTTTTTCAGAATAATATTTTTTAAAATTTTGAGCTTGCTCAAAGGCTATCTTAATCCATAATTGACTATTGACTTGGGTCATTACGGCCGAATAAATTTTTTCAAATATTCGAGGAACCGCCATTAATATGGTGGGGTTAATCTCTTTTAAATTATCTTTCAATGCTTCAATGGATTCGGCAAAAGCCATCTCAAAGCCAATGTACCAATGCCCCCAGCTTTCGATTCGTCCTAAAATATGTGAGTAGGGCAAAAAGGTTAAAAACACATCATCAGGCGTTGCCCCCAACAAGGGAAACGTATCTGAAATTTCACTCATGACCTGAGTATGAGTCAGGGCAACCCCTTTGGGTGTACCGGTTGTACCACTCGTGTAAACAATTGTTGCTAAATCGTTAATGCCTACTGATCTTAAACTTTCTTCTATAATATTTTTTCGATATTGCAAATCATGTCGGCCCTTTTCTAGTAAAGACTCCCAACTGAGTATTTCTAAATCTCCACTTCGCGTTGTTTCTATTACAATAATGTGTCTTAAATTTTGCAACTTTGATTTAGCTGTTATTATTTTTTTTAACAAACTTCGATTTTCTAATATCACAATTTCTGACTGCGAATGATTAATTATATATTCAATTTCATCAGCCGTAGATGAGGGATATATAGGAACTGTTACTCCACCTAAAGACATAATAGCTGCATCTGATACGCTCCACTCCCAACGCGTCGAAGACATAAGCGCTACACGAGCTCCCTTTTCAACTCCTAGGGTTTCAAGTGATAAGGCAAAAGCAACGATTCGCGTATAAAATTCAGTCCAGTCAATTTGCACCCATTGGTTTTGTTTTTTATAACGAACAGCCGTTCTTTTAATCGATCGATAAGGCATTTGCCCAATGAAATCACAAATTGTTACGCCCACTTGATCGTTACTCATTTGCAGCTCTTCGGGTTAAAATCATTTTGACTTGTTTTTTTTCGTTAACACCAACTTGCAATTGAACCTTTGCTTCTGAATTACTAAAAGGACTATAGGCTACAATTTTAATAGGAGTCTTAGCTGGCACGGCATATAAAGACAGCTGAGATTTATCATTAACTCGAAGTCCGTTAACTGTTATAACCGTATCTAAGGGCGCCCCCACCAGATCAATTGAAATATAACCTTTTGGCGCTTCAGCCTGTAATGCGGCCTCTAGCCTGTAGGGCTCTTCACCAATTAACTGACTATGCTCAAAGGTAACATACCCTTCTTTTCGAATAATAATTTTTGTGACTTGCGAGGAAGGCAAATTTCCTAAATAAGGAGTAATCCCTAATCTTTGTCCATTGACTTCAATAACACCCCCCTGAGGGATACTTTGAATACTTACGGACGTTAGTTTTTGCTTAGTTGGTAACTCAGCCTTAGAGGCCACAACCCTTTGGGGCTCAGTTATATGTTTATTGGCCGTACTTTTATTTTCGTTTTTCTTATTTAATACATAGTACCCTAAACTTATCCCCGCTACTAAGATCAAAGTGGGGGTCATATAATTTGATTTTTTCTGAAAATTCACCTTATTTTGAACAGCTCCGTAGGGTTGGTAATCATTGGCCGATGGCGGCGTATAAGAAGATGTTTTTGGTACCATAACATGGGGCATAGATACCTGACTATTTTCAGTGTTCGCTGTATTTCTTAAGCTACTAAGTTTTACATTTTTTGTGCTGGTATTAATCGAAATATCAAGCCCCGGGATAGGCTCATCACCCACCTTAAGAGTATGTCCCGTATCTTCAGTAAGCGTTACCGTAACTTCTTTACCTTTTGAGTCAGGCTCTGATACTACAATTTTTGAATAGTCCGCCAATTTTTTACGATTATCTAAAAACATTTCATGAAAAACAGATTTCATAAGTCTCGAAAATTCTTGCTTCGAAAATTCGGGATAATGAATATTTAAAAATCGGTTTAAATCTTTATGAAGACTTTGAGCACTCTGATAGCGTAAAGATAAATCCTTAGTCAAAGCTTTCATCGCTATACGCTCAAGCTCGGCCGGAATTTCGGGGTTGATTTTTCGAAGACTCGGAATTTGACAATCTCTTACTTTTTTTAGCGTCGCCGCTTCGTTTGCGGCTACAAATAATCTTTCACCAGATAAAAGCTCCCAAAGAATAACCCCTAACGAAAACACATCCGTGCGGCCATCTAACTGTTTGCCGTCGGCCTGTTCGGGTGACATATAACCAAATTTCCCTTTAATAGTTCCTGACTGCGTTTGATCAATTTGATTTTCAGTTTTAGCAATTCCGAAATCTACAATTTTTACTTCTCCATCAAAACTTATCATCACATTTTGTGGACTCATATCTCGGTGAATAATATTTAATGGTTTTCCGCTCGTATCATCTAAAGCTCGATGGGCATAATCAAGCCCTGCTGCAATTTCTTTTATCAAATATACGACCTGATCAATCGATAAATTTCGATTTTCTTTTTTCAATACATTTAAGGTTTGCCTTAAGTTTTGACCCTCAACAAAATCCATCACTAAAAATAATTGATTTTTTTCAAATCCAAAATAATGAATCGAAACAATATTTGAGTGCCTTAAATTGGCTGCAATTTTTGCTTCTTCTCTAAACATTTCTATAAATTCAGGATGTTCAGAAAACTGAGATAAAATTCTTTTAATCGCAACAAATTTATTAATTCCCTGCGAAGAAATCAATTTACCCAAATACACTTCCGCCATGCCACCAGCAGCAAGTTTTTCTAAAAGAAGGTAGTTGTCAAAACGTTCATATTGCATTCAAATATCCTCTGGTATAGTTACTCGGGAGTTTTTTAAATAACATAAGGGCTAAAAATGCTTTGGATAGGAATCACTGGACCAATGGCCTGCGGAAAATCAACCGTAGCCAATAAGCTAAGCCATTTAGGATGTCCTTTTATTTCGGCAGATGAATTAGCCCGAGAAGTCTTAATTAAATTCCCCGACCTCCTTGAACAAATCAAAACTGAGTTTGGCAGCGATATTTTTACTCATGATGGCCAACTGATTCGAAAAGCCTTAGGGGATATTGTTTTTTCAAACCCCCTAAAACTCAAAGATTTAGAAAAATTAACCCATCCCTTTATTCAAAAAGAAGTTCTTGAAAAAAAAAATCAGTTTCAAAAAACGGGTTTAAAAATAGCCATTTATGATGTTCCTCTACTTTTTGAAAATCAACTTCAAGATCAATTTGATAAAATTATAGTTGTGGCCTGTTCAATCGAAATGCAAATCAAGCGTTCCGCCTTAAGAGACAATCTTAGCCCGTCTCAAATTTTAGATCGTATCAATAAGCAACTCCCACTCGAGCATAAAATTAAAGGATCAGATTATGTGCTTTGGAATAACTCAGAGTGCGCAACAAACATTGATCACCTCTATTTATGGCTCTCATCCCTCACTTAGTTTAAATCTTTTTTGGGGCCAGAGATTGCCAAGCCCACAAATCAAGTTTCCACAGTGCAAGTTTCCACAAAGCAAGACTCTACAAATCAAATATCCACAGACCAAGGTTTTATTTTATTAAAGGGGTTGTTCTCAATTCCTGGTTTCGATACTCTTTATCTATGACAAATAAAAAAATTAATTACTACCTGTTAGCCTTATTATTGATGTTTTTTTCTAACAATCTCTGGGCCGGAGGATCTTATTGGGGCCGCATTCATAGGCCCTATCAATCAGCCAGGTCTCTTGGCATGGGCGATGCCTTTGTTGCTGTTAGCGATGATTACAGTAGCCTTTTTTATAACCCCGCAGGGCTTGCTCGATTAAAAAACTCACAGGTCAATATGTCTTTAGATGCCTCTCTTACATCCTCATTTATGGATTTTTATACCGAGCTCGATCGAATTGGCCAAATCCAAGATATCAATTTACAAACATCATCCTATATCGCATTTTTTCAAAAAAACTATGGTAACATTTATGCAGGCCGTTTTGGATTATTTCACGGTATTTGGGTCAAACCTAAATGGGGTTTTGCCATAATTCCAGCTGATACCACGGTCGAAATGACAGTACATAATCAGTCTTTTCCTTCTATTAGCACGCGCATGATTGCCGATACCACCATTGCCCTTGGTTACGGAGATCACATTAGAAATGACAACCTCGGGGGGAAGGCCTCTTGGGGGGTTACCGGAAAAATTATCAATCGTGTTTCACTTAATGCCGACTTAAATGTCGCTGATTTAGTATTAGATGATGCTGTTTTCAGAAAATCAGAGATGGTTGAGGGCGCCACACTAGATGCTGATGTTGGCCTTTTGTATTCGCCCTTTCTTGCCGAATCGGGCTTTTGGTCAGTTATTTCTTTAGCTCGTCCCACTTTTGGAGTTGTGGCTCGCAATGTTTTAGGGGGAGAGTTTAAAAATAGCTTAAATCTGCTGGGTAACAACAGTACCGGTCGACCTGATCGCTTAGAAACCGTTTTTGATATTGGTTCAAAATGGGAATACCCTGAGTTATTTATTTTTTCTGGCCGAGGCGTTATGGATTTTAAAAATATTGGCCACTCTCAATACAGCTTTAAAAAAGGCCTTCATTTAGGTTTTGAATTTGACTGGCGCATGGCCTCTTGGTGGAATGGCCAGTACCGCATCGGCCTTAGCCAAGGCTACTTAACCAGCGGATTATCAGCCCTATTAGGCGTTTTCAGACTTGATTTGGTAACCTACGGAGAAGAGGTCGGAACAGATTCTTCTCCTAAAGAAAGCCGATCGTATATGGTTCGACTCAATATTGATTTTTAGCTAAATTTTTAACTAAATTTTTTTCTTTTTTATCAACCGCTTAAAAGTAAAGGCAATGAGAAAAGGATAATCCTTCAAGCGAATTTGCCGAGCTTCAGCGGCAAGCAAAATTGAAATAAAAAAACTAACACTTAAATTTAAAAATCCAATGATAGGGATGCTCAATAAGGCAAAAATAATTAAATAATTAAAATCCGAAATAGCTACCTCATTTAAACCCATTAAGCTAAAGGCCAAGGCTCCTGATGATAAAGTAACATGCCTTACATCCAAAGGAAGCCCAAAAAATGCACCAAAAATAGTGGTAAAAGCAAGCAACCCTCCTAAAGAAATGTTAGTAGATAGACCCATAATATGATGACTCACCCATTGCGAAATTTTTTTTGAGTTTTCCGCTCCAAAAGTTTGATTTAAAAATTGATTTTCCTCAATAGCTAAGGGCAATTTTCGATAGACATACCAATTTTCAAACCACCCACCTACAACACTTGCTAGCCACAAAAGAGCCCCTGTATAAAAAGCATACCATAGGGTTAAGCTAGAAAATAAATGATGAGACTGCAAATACCCTTTAGCTTTTATTTCAGTTAAAAAGTGATGACCCGTACTTAAAAAATAAATCTGATCAAAAGCAATGGCCCCTAAAAAAACAAAAGTAACATTTCCAAATACTGCAATCGCCGAAGAACGAAGCCAATGATTAACCTCTTGTGCAAATTCGGTCCAATTTTGCTCCCCTTCAAAGTCTTTTAATTTTTTAGCTAAGACCGAAGCTGTCATAGCCGGCGTTTTTGTAGCCAAAGTTAAATGGGCAAACTGCATAAATATAAAACTAAGTGAGTAGTTAGCCCACGAAAATATTCCCTCTATAAAAAGTGGCAATCCTATTTTTGAAATTAAAACTTTAAAGACCGCCGTAAAAACGGTTATAAATCCTCCGCCAGCAGAAGACAAAAAAAGACTTAAGCTTTCTGCTTTAGTTCTAGCGATATAGTGATCTCCGGTAACACCCGCTCTTTCAACAATTTTTTTTGAAATTAAACTTAAGTTTTTATCAATTAGTGACGTCAATTTTTTTTGTCTGCCATACTCAGCATAAATAACTTCAGCTAAAATTAAAAAATTCGACAGTTCTCCAATTTGATTTTCATCAAACTCAGACAAAAGAATAAGTCTGTATAAAAGTTTTTTCATCCGAGTAAGCAAAAAAACTAGCTCGATACTTATTCCTGATTTTTCTAATTTTCCATGAACATTTTCTATCAACAAAATGCAATTATTAAAATCAATAGGGGTTGATGATTCTGATAAAAATAAAAACGCATTAAGCTCTTCTATAGATAAAAAATTTCTAAAGTCTTCTTCTGCTGCAAGAGTTGCCACACGTGATATAATAATTTTTTTTGCTATTTTAAAAAAATCTCTGTTTTTTGATTTGATTTCATTTACAAAAATGACTTCGGCATCAAGATGTTGTGCCATATTTCGCAAAAATGAATTTAGCTTTAAGTCCCATTTGTCATCGGGCAAAAAAAGGTCATCTTTGGCAATGACCGAAAGTTTATTATAATTTTTATACTGGGGCAAAACCCCTTGTGTAACCCTTAAAACAAACTCCTTAAAAAAAGATTGCGAATTGATCACCCCTAATTCCGAATAAAATTCGACCAAATCAAAATTAATTAAAGTGTTTTTAATTAATTCTATTAATTGCTTTTTTATAAGTGGGTCATTTAAAAATTGAGCCTCAAACCCTTTCTCAAAGTTATCCTGAGTTTGCCATCGGACAAAAAGCTCTAAAAAATAAGTTACCCTAACTTTTTGGATAGAGCTCTGCCAAGCTTGCTCAAGGCTTATCTCGTGACCATTTAATTTATTTAAAAATTTCATATATTTTTGAATCACAAAACTCTCTTTAATCATGAGCCTCTTTTCAACCCCTTTGATTATATGCTAAAAATAACGTTAATACTCAAAACCACAATATTGCAATAGACTTCTTTCTTATTAAATTTTATGATTGTGCCAATATCACCTCCATGCCCTAATGATTTGGGAGTTACCAAAAAATGATTGGCTTTAAACTCAAAATAGCTTTTTATTTATTTTGTTACATCCTGATTCAAACTCAAGTAACCCAGGCTTTTAATGCCAATAAGCCCTCTCCTTTTGTTGTTATTTTTATTGGTGATTCCTTAACCGAGGGTTACGGCCTGACCAAATCGGTCAGTTACCCTCTTCTTCTTGAGTCAAAATTAAAAATGGAAGGTTATAATGTCAAAATAATCAATGCCGGCATCTCGGGGGCCACCAGCCAAGGCGCGTTATCGCAAGTTAAGTGGTATGCCAAACTCAAACCTCATTCCATTTTTTTAGCCCTTGGAGCAAATGACGGACTTCGCGGGCATTCTGTTGTGGCTATGGTTAACAATCTACAGTCGGCCATTGATTATGCTAAAACTCAAAAAATTCCTATCTCTTTGATTGGCATGCGAATGCCCCCTAATTATGGCAACAAATATACGACCGAATTTGATGGTGCCTTTTTAATGCTGGCAAAAAAAAACCAACTCGATTTATATCCTTTTTTACTCGACCAGGTGGCTACCCATCCCGAACTTAATTTAGCTGATGGCATTCACCCTAACGAAAAAGGCCACCAAGTTATGGCAACTCAAATTTATTCATTTGTAAAAAAAACTCTTATCAAGCAGGGGATAAAGCGTGAACATAAACCTTAAATATATTTCAAAAAGTTACCACCAAGGCAGCCAAACCATTACCCCGCTAAAAGATATCTCATTTGAACTTAATTCTGGACAAATGGCTTCGCTGTTAGGCCCCTCAGGAAGCGGCAAAAGTACTTTGTTTCAGCTTATTTGCGGCATTCAATCCCCCAGCTCCGGAGAAATTTGGCTAGACAATAGGCGCTTTGACACTTTATCAACAGATGAAAAAACAAATTTTCGAGGTCGAAATATTGGCATCATCTTTCAAAACTATGCACTTGTTCCCTTTTTAACAGCAAAAGAAAACATTATGTTACCACTCCAAATTAATAATATATCAGATGCCCAAAATATCTCGCTCAGATGGTTAGACAAAGTGGGCCTAGCTAATCGGGCTCATCATTTTCCCAATCAACTCAGCGGAGGTGAACAACAACGGATCGCCATTGCCAGAGCCCTTTGCATCAGGCCCACAATATTACTTGCCGATGAGCCCACAGGCCAACTTGATACCGAAACAGGCCAACTGATTATCGATTTAATGTTTAACTTTATTGATGAGCTTAAAATCACGGCCCTTATTGTTACTCACGATTTAGCACTGGCCCAAAGGTGCCCCAGGGTTTTAGAGCTTAAAAAGGGACAGCTTCAATTATGATTCATCTTTTAAAGGTTTTAATCAAAAGAGATTATAAGTGGCTTTTCGGCTATTTTTTTATATTGGCACTTGGGGTATTTATTTTTTTTCTTACCCATTCTTTACGTTTTTCAATTGAACGCTCAATTAAATCAAAAATTCAAAGCTCATTAGGCGCAGAACTTCTGCTTACGCAAAAACGCCTTTGGTCTCAAGATCAAATTGACCTTATTAAAGATGATTTACCGACTCAAAGCCAGCATAGCCAGGTTACTGAATTTTTTACGATGGCTTATAATCAAATCAATTTAAAATCTAAACTTGCCAACATTAAAGCTATTGATATTCATTTTCCACTGATTGGCCATGTAAAACTAAACTCAGGCCTAATGTTACCACAAGATCATAACCTTTTAGCCCAAAGCCCCACCTGCGCTATTGATCCTGCATTAGCCCATTTTTTAGAAGTTAAAGTAGGCGATCATCTTAGGCTTGGAAACCTTGAATTTACAATAATTGGCTTTATCACAGATGACTCAACTCAATCCTTTAGCTTTGCCAATCTTTCACCGCGAATTTATATTAACCGTGATTATTTTTTTAAAATGGGTCTTGGCATGCTCGGTGCTACATTTATTGACTCGATTTATGTCTCAAGCCTAAGCACAGATAAAAAAACAGAATCGCTTAAAAGTAAGTATTTAAAACTTTTTTCTGATCCCAGCACTCAGGTTTTAACCGCAAAAGACAGCTCAGAACAGCTTTCGCGGCCCCTACAAATTGTTGGCGATTTTTTAAGCTTGTTTAATTTTGGCTCCCTTATTTTAGCAGCTATCGCTCAATTCTATCTTTCTCGTCTTTATATCTCACGACGAAGCGCCTTTATAACCCTTCTTCAAACTATGGGGTACACACAGGGCCGAACAAAAATTCTTATTTTTTCTGAAGTTCTATTGGTAACAATTGCGGCCAACATGATAGGGTTTTTAGCTTCTTATTTATTTTTACCATATTTAAGTACCTATTTTGAAAGCTATTTTGCCCTATCTATTACCTCTCACATTGATTGGATACTTATTTTACTTTTATTTACAAGTAACCTGGGTCTATCTTTTTTGTTTATTTACCCTCAGCTAAAGCACTTTAATCTGGCAAGTGGCTTTAGTTTTTTAACCGACAGTCTAAGTCAACCCTCAGCCGTCAAATTACCCTCTCTCGTAAAAAGCCTTGCCCTTTGTTGTCTGCTATTTCTTGCGGTTGCCTTTAAGGTGGCGCCTTCTTTTAAAACTTTAGGGATTTACTTTTCAGCTTTTTTTATCCTTGGCCTTTTAGGTTTTCTCATGACTCAAATTGCATTTAAAGTTTTATTAAATTTGACCCAGCCTTCGTCAAACTCTTCTCAGGCTACTCTGCCTAGTAACACCCTAACCCATAAGGTTACCCAAGTCCTCGCTGCTAAGCCTCTTGCCACCCTCTTAAACACTAAACCTGTTTATAAACCTATTTATAAACCCATTTATAAACTTTTATTTAATCTTATTTTAAATCGCATTTTAAGGGCGCCCTTTCATTTTGGCAGTCTCATTATGATTTTAATCATCACATATACTTTAGCCTTTTTTTTACCGTTTCTAAAATCAAAACTTGATAGCGAATTTCGACTTTTACAAACCGAAAAGCCCAATCTCTTTGTTTTTGATGTTCCCGACGAAGACCTCTCTCCCCTTATTTCGCTTTTATCAAACCATAAATTAAAACCCCTAACCCCCTCACCCTTAATTCGAGGGCGTATTTTAGAAGTTAATGATAAGCCCTTTGAGCGCGACTTATCCGATTCAAATCTGACCCGCGAAGAAGAGTTTAAAACAAGACTCAAAAACCGAGGGATTAACATCACCATCCGAGATCAGTTAAGCAGCTCAGAACAAATCACCCAAGGAGTAAGTTTTGATCAAGCCCCTTTGGCCAAAAAAAACAAACAAATTTCTTTAGAGCAATCTTATGCCCAAAGGTTAGGTCTAAAACTAGGAGACCAGCTCACGCTTGAAATAGCAGGGCTTATATTTAAGCTCGAGGTAACTCAAATTCGAAAGGTTAAATGGAATTCTTTTTTGCCCAATTTTTTTACTCAAATCCCCTCTGGCATTTTAGATGAGGCCCCTAAAATATGGCTTTTCAGCCTAAAAGCCCCAACCTTTGAACAAAAGGTATTGGCTCAAAATTTAATCGCTCAATACTTTTCATCTGTTACCGTTTTAGACGTTGATCAACTCACCAAACAACTTTCTACTTGGAGCAATCAATTTATCACGATTTTAAATTTATCTTCTTATATGCAAATGATTTTAAGTCTTTTAATTTTAGCAATACTCATCTTTTTTGAAAAACAAACGCGAAAGACTGAATTCTCGCTTTACCCTTTTATAGGTTTAAATACCAACCAAATTAGGCTTATTTGGTTGGGCGAGTTTTTAACAATCAGCTTAGTAACACTTATTTTTAGCGCCCTGGGGGCCTGGGCCCTAACCTCGAGCTTGTTTTACTTTTTATTTACGCCTTAAGCTAGCCACTTTTCGCTTTGGCAATAGATCTTCTTTAAAGTGATCTTCGATCATTTGTCTGGCCAAGTAAGATGATTTAACCACCCATTTTGTTTTATTTACCGTAATGGCGGCAATCGCAATTTTCTCATCATCAGCTCCCATGGCATAGCCAATAAACCAATCAACTTTACCTTTGGGGCTATCTCCAGTTAAAGATCCAGTTTTGCCGCCCACTATAATTTCGCTTAATTTTAGTTTGGGCATTAAAGGTCTAAATGTTTTTCTTGATGTTCCTTGTTTAATTGTAGCCTGCATCAACTGATTAACTCGTTCTGCACCTTGCTCTGTCAAAACAGTTGCTGCCGTTACCGGTCGGGACTCATAAACAATTTCGCCTTTATCATCTTTAATTTTTTTTACAATCCATGGAACTGGCATCATACCACCAGAGGCCACACTTGCCGAAATCATGGCCCCTTGAACAGGGCTCATTCGGGTTACCTTATTAAATCCCGATGCAATCTCGGCTAATTTAAAATTTTTCTCATTCGGAATTTGAGTAAATCCAGTATCAATTGGTAAATCACTTTTGATTTTTTGATTAAATCCAAACTTTAAAGCATATTGTTCAATATCACTTGGTTCCATACGGTCAAAAGTCAAAAGACCAAACGGAACATTAAACGATTTTGCAAAGGCCTCTTGCAAAGTTGTTTTTCTCGTCCAGCGATTTATTTTACTATCCATCACATTTTTTTTATATAAAGTATGGCTTCCCCCGTTAAATAAAATTAAAGTATCGGGTGACAATCCATATTTATCCACGGCTGCGCTTGCGGTAACAACCTTAAACAGCGAAGCCGCCGGAAATTGCCCATGTAATGACCAGTTTCTAGGGCTTTTTGCTTGTTTTTCAAAGCTGGTTAACGCCAAAATCTGACCCGTATGGGCATTCATGACAACAATGGCGGCATAGTCAGGCTTATAGCGGCTTAATAGGTTTTGAGCCCGATCTTGAAGGTCTTGATTTATACTATACTCAATATTCCAATTTTCAAATTTACCATCCCATTCAAACTCAAATTTTTCAGGATACAAATTTAGCTTAAAAAAAGATCCCAATTCATCAGCAATTTTTTCTCGCTGTATCGAAGCTCTTTCGGCCTCGCTATCATTTTCAACCGGAATCCCAAACCAGTTATGACCCGCTCCCGCTTGATGGACAAGATAAATAAAAAAAACTATAAATCCAACCACTCCAAAGCCAAAAGGCTTTGTTTTTAAATATTTTATTTTTATCATCTTTTTAGAATGAATGGCTTAGCCCCCCCTAAGCAAGAAAATTATGACTCGCCCAATGTCCAGATTAACAAAGCCCGACTTATCCTCTTTTTTTTAGTCCCGAACAAAACATCACGTAAATGTAAACCAGTAAAAAACCTATTAGGAGTTTTATATGTCAAAACCTTTGGCCAAAGTTCAACCCCACTACGATACCGATCATGACAATATCGAAATCAAACAATTCAATCGTCCTATTCGCATTAGACAAGACCGAATGCCCATTCGTAGCGGTGAATTTAATATTAAATTTAAAGATTCCACCTCTTGGGAAGTCGTAGATATTGCCCCCTTTGGCGTTTCGATCAAGACCAGTACGCCCTTTTCTGGTGACACTTACTCGGCTGAACTTTGGAGTGAAAACATTTTATTATCTTCATTAACCCTAACCCCCGTTCGTCACGAGCCCTATGAGGATGCATTTAAAATTGCTTTTAGTGTCGATTCAGACCCGATTCATTTTGAAAAGTTACAGGCCTCACGAGATGTTTTAGATATTATTAAAACTCACAAAGCCTTATTCGAAAATCAATCGATCAACCCTCAATTTAGACTTATTAGTTACCAGGTTTATCACTGGCTCACAACCCTTGAGCAAAAAGTTAATCAAATCGAAAAAAATAACTTTGATTGGCCAAGAGCCGAAATTGACTCTTACGAAAATGTAGTAACCCAAGTTGTGGCTGGCTATATCGAACAAAATATATTTCCTCTTTACCAAGAACTTGAAAAAATAACTAACCCCATGAAGCCTAAAGACAAAAAAGAGCATTTTGAATTTTTCAGACAAACCGTAGGTCGTCACATGTTTCAATCCTACTACGCTAACCGCGCCTATCAAAAACCCAGAGGATATGCGGGTGATTTTGAAATGATGCGCACGGTGTATCATCATGAAATTCGAGGAACCACTTTATTTGGTCGATGTATTGAAAGATATTTTACCGATGTTCCCGAAGCTCAAGCGGTCAGAAATCGAGGCCACTATTTGATGCAAAAAATTGTATCGACTTTGCAGAAAAATCCAAAGGCTAAAATTTTATCTGTTGCTAGCGGCCCCGCAATGGAGATTCAGTATTTGATGACCAAACACCCCGAGTTAATGGCCAACGCTGAAATTCACTTAGTTGATCAAGATATCGATGCTTTAAAGCTTAGCCAACGCGCCATCGAAAGCCTCGCTCGAAGTCAAAACATTTCAACTCCCATCCATTTTCACAACTGGGCCATTAAAAACATTATCGAATCGGGAGTTCCCATTGACCACTGCGATTTGATTTACACAGCTGGGTTATTTGATTATCTTTCAGCTCCCGTGGCTCAAGCCGCAGCCTCAAAACTTTATCAGGCACTTAATCCACAGGCAGAACTTATCATTGGTAACTTTGATGTCAGCGCCCCAAATCGTTTTGGAATGGCCCTTGTTACCGACTGGCACCTTATTTACCGCACCGAAGAAGAGCTTAAAGAAATTTTTTCACCCATCTCTTTGGTTAAAATCGAAAAGGAGCCTTTAGGCATTAATTTGTTTGCCTGCCTATGGAAAGCGTAACACAAGAGCGATTTGATAAAGCCTTACTCGAAAAAACAAAAGCCCTTTACAACACAGGGTTTTTGTTTGCTCCTTTGCTTTATCTTTCATTTTCTTTTGTTGATTACTTTTATGCTCCCCAAAAGTGGGTCACTTTCTTTTTTTTAAGAGTGATCCATTTTATATTTGTGATTTTTTTAAAAATTTATTTTGATAAAAAACCTCGATCTCTATCTCAATATACAAACGGCGGAATTATCTGGTCCCTGGTTGCCGCAAGTCTTATTAATATCATGATCCTTATTACTCAAAAATCTCAGTCTCCCTATTATGCAGGCCTAGGGCTTGTTTCAACCTTAACTATCTTCTTTTTACCCTATAACAAAAAATCACTTATCTACACCTTATCTGGCATTTATTTGCCCTATATCGCCATAGGACTTTTTGATTCGGCAAGCCAGCTTAATATGACTTTTTTATTAAATCTCGGCTTTATCACTGGCGGAGTCATTGCGGCCCTTGCCGTTCGTAGCGAATCACAACGCGCTCTTATTAAAGAAATTATTGCTCAACAAAAACTTGAACACGAAATTGTTACCCGAGAAATCATCATAAAAGAACGAACTGAAGAAAATATAAAACTCAAACAGCTCAGCAATCAATTTAGTCCACAACTTGTAAAAGCGATTCAATCAGGCGAAGTCCAATTACAATCCGAGGCTCATTCCGAAAAAATTTGCGCTATTTTTGTTGATATTGTTAATTCAACTCAAAAAATTACCACTCTGCCCATTGAAGAGTCTCAAAAAACGATAAGCCTTTTTACCTCCGATTGCGTAAGCACTTTTTTAAAATATGACTTAACCTTAGATAAATTTTTAGGTGATGGTTTTTTGGCCTTTTGCAACGATCCTATTCAATACCCTGATTATATTGACCGCGTTTTATTTGCCGCCCACGAATTAATGCAAAAATTAACTTTAAGACAAGATCAGTACCAACAACACTGGAAGGGCCCATTTGAAGTCAGAATGGGCATCTCTGCAGGCACGGCCCTGATCGGATTTTATGGGGTTAAAGCGGGTTTTCAGTCATATACCGGGCTTGGGCCCGTTATGAATAAGGCTTCACGGCTTTGCTCACAAATAGCAAAGCCCAATCAAATTGTTACCGACTTTGAAGTCGTCCAAGGATCTAGCCCCACTCGCTTTAAATTTGATTTTATGGGCACTCACCATCTTAAAGGTTTTGAGGAGTCAGGGATTAGATGCTTTCAAGCCTTAGATGGCATTCAAAACCAAATTCATTTAGGCCCTTTAAAAGAAGGGGGCCCAGACCTTGCTTTAATCTGCCCTGAGTGCCAATCCGAAGATTTATTTTTAGCAACTGACACTCAAGGACACTATGTTTTTAAGTGCCGCCAGTGCCAAACCACCTTAAGTCAAACAACGACTCTCAGCAAAACATCCCCATTGGGGTAAAAAATTCTGACCCCAAAAAATGTTTAACTAAGTCCATTCATCCCTTTTGATAGCAATTAGCCTGGGTCTCCGCTTTCTAGAAGGGGGTGTTTTGTGCCAAGTCACTTAGAAGGCTTCAAAACCAGTGAGATGTGTCAACATACCGAGAGATTAAATCCATCGATTAAATCCATAATGAGGGTTTAATAGATTTGATGCTAAGAAAAGCATTGCTCA
>DYOP01000121.1 GCA_020720425.1 Bdellovibrio sp.
TAACGCTTGCAGAGGCCATGGATGGCCGTGCCTCAAGGATAAAAGGATTGGCTCATCTTTGATCGTTGCAATGTTTTTTCAACATGAACTCTATTAAACCCTCATTATGGATTTAATCTCTCGGTATGTTGACACAACAAGCTGGTTTTGGAGCCTTCCAATTGACTTGGCACAAAACTCCCCCTTCTAAAAAACGGAGACCCCCGTTTAATACATAGCTTTATCAAAAATAATGGACTTAGTTTTTATCAAGAAAGATAACTTTTAAATAAAATCTTGTTTTTAAACACCTTAATGTCTTTCAAATATAGCCGAACGGCGAATAGAAAAAGACATGACATAACTAATGCAAACTATAATTCTTTGCCAAGAAGCTTTACCAAGAAGCTTTACCAAGAAGCGTTACTAAGAAGCGTTACTAAGAAGCTTTACTTAAGTGTTTAGACCAAGAGCCAATTTCTGATTTTTCATTGGCAAATTGAACACCGTAAGCCTTATTTTCTTCGCTCCATACAATGCGACCTTCAACTTCAATTTGCTCTTGCCCATTGGGGCTTGAAATTTGAAGTGTTACCAGCCCACCCTGCTCAAGCAAAGTATCCGCTTTAAAGGACAAACCACCCATTGAAATTGTGCTCATATGGCCAGTTAACTCGCGGTCACCTAATTTAACTTTAATTTCGGAATTCATAACAAATCTTTCGTGACGACGACGACTTTGAGGATCAACGTATAAAGACTTCATTCTGAGCGCTTGCCATACCATTAACGGTAAAAGCGAAAACCCAGCAAATAGTAACCAGTTTTGAGCTGATCCTGTGCTTGGCCCCGAAGGGTTTTGCCTCCATTGATTCATAATAGAACTTGAAACTAAACCGCAGCCTCCCATTTGAGCTTGTTCGCTCGCGGGGGCTCTTTCTCCGGCAGGCTTATTAGGAACATACCCGGGTTGAGCTGCGGCTTGAATTCCCAATTGGCCTTGCGCGCTCAGTAATGAGCTTAATGCCTGGGCTCGGTAACCTTGTTGAATTTTGTTTACAAGTTGAGAAACCGAATCAGAGGCATTTAATAATAGGTTTCGAACTTGGTAACCCGAAAAATCAGAACGTTCCGATAAAACCAAGGCCCCAAGGCCTGCTACAAAAGGCGAGGCCATAGACGTGCCACTCATAAATCGATAGCCACCAACTGCTGTGCTGTAAATCCCCACACCGGGAGCTGCCATTTGCACTCGGGTTAAACCAAAATTTGAAAAACTTGCCAAATTGTCAAAATCTGTTACCGCCGCAACCGTAATTTGACTCGGCACCGGAAGGTTGGCTGGATACATCGAGATCGTATCATTATTTTCTGTACTGTTACCCGCAGCTGCCGCTAAAAAAACTTGATGATCATAAGCATAAGCCAAAGCATCATGTAAAGATTGCGAATAGGTTGAACCGCCCCAACTCATATTAATTACTTTAGCACCATTATTAACCGCATAATAAATAGCCTGAATAGCCCCCGAAGTCGACCCTGTACCACCTTCACCTAAAAATTTTAAACCCATTATTTTAATGCGGGCTTGTTGAACTGAGTCTAAGGGCTGAGTCACACCTAAAATAATGCCGGCCACATGAGTCCCATGACTTTTGATATCGCTTGCATCACTATCCATAGGATTATTGTTACCATTAACAAAATTCCAACCTCTAAAATCATCAACATAACCATTTCCATCATCATCAACATGGGCAAGCCCGTTGACCTCGGCTGGATTTTCCCAAACGGCATTTTTTTGTGTAAAAACAGAGTGAGAATAATCAAAACCCGTATCAATTACAGCCACAATTGGCACTCCTTGGGGATTTTCATTCATTTGCCCCCAAGCTTCGGTTACTTTAACCTGAGTGTTATCAGACTGCGTATAAGAATCGCTTGAACTTGATTGCGCAAAGTACTTTTCCCCTTCTTCTACAGAAAGCTTTTCGGGACGCGCCTCAGAAGAGGTAGGCGCTATCATTTTAATAATATAATTGGGCTCAGCATATTCAACATTTGGGTCATTTCGCAACTCCTGTAAAAGATCTTCTATTTTTTGACCTTGTTTAGCTTTCATATGATGCATACCTAGACGCCCAAAAGTCGCTTTAAGTTGCATTTTACCAAGAGCTTTTCCTAAAAAGGCATTCGACTTTCCGGCATTAGGGTTACCCTTAAGTTTAACAATCACTTCTCCCTCGACAATCTGCTGAGCATTGGCTCCGAGTGAAATGAGCGTGACCAAAATTATTAAGCGAGTCGACTTTATTATTTTGGGTAACACACAAACCTCCAAATATTAATAATCTTTAAAACATTAATAACCTTTAAAACTTTAAAAGTACCTTTTCATATTATTACTGTCGGCCATTTCAGAAATAGGATAACATGCCTTGAATAAATAAATTTAAAATTTTAGACAAAATCCCGCAGATTGTATTAAAAAAAACCAAACCCTTATTATTTGAATATAAATGTATTTTTTTGAAGCACTCTTGCTAGACAAACAATGCGAGAGAGACACAATAAGTATAAACAAGACTCAATCTGATTCAAATTATTTTTTATTACATTTTTCTATTTCAAAATATAAACTAATATGATCTAATTAATGGTGAGGGGGGCCTCATGAAAATTAAAAAGTTAGGATTAAGTGCTTTATATTTAGGGATGGCTTTTACTGTGTTACTAACAGGTCAGCAATGTGCTGAAGTTGATTTAGGCTACTACGAAGAAGTTAATTTGGCTTCACTCAACGGCGAGTCAAGTTTAGCATCACATGACAATTATTTTCTGCATCGCCGATTTATATTTTTAGTTGATATGTCCTATTCTATGGTATCAGGCCCCTGCCCTCAGGATATTGGTGAACCCAATATGAACCCCGGTGGCTTTAGTGGACCTTATATTCCATATGATCCCAACAAAGGTGTAGGAAATAAAAATGACCACCGTATGGACGGCATTGACTGCGTCATTGACCCCTCTCTTGATTTAGCCCGCAGCTCGATTGATTTAAACATTATCCCTGACCTGCAATCGAATCCCCCAGTTTTTTACAAAACACATTTAGGATC
>DYOP01000045.1 GCA_020720425.1 Bdellovibrio sp.
AGAAATTACCACCGGAAATCAATATAAAGTTAAGGCCCAAGTTGGTGAATTTGTCAGCCCGGTAACAACAAATAACGGATACACGGTTCAGCCAATTTGGTCACAATAACGGCCATAGGTAATGAATAAAAAAAGCAAATCGCCAGTTAATTGGATTATTTTTTGTGATGGGGCTTGCTCAGGTAACCCAGGCATTGGGGGCTGGGGATCTATTTTATCTAATGGCTTAAATGTTGTTGAGATGGGTGGATTTATCGCAGCTACAACTAATAATCGAATGGAAATTTTTGCAGCTCTGCAATCTTTACGGTATATTATCCATCAGGATCAGCCAATCAGTAAGATTACAATTTATACTGATTCAAAATATCTTATTAATTCAGTTACCGAATGGATTTTTGGTTGGAAAAGAAATAACTGGAAAACAAAATCAGGGGAGCCAGTTAAAAATAAAGATTTATTTGAAGATCTGTTTTTAGTGCTTCAAGAGATAAAAAATGTAGAAGTCGACTGGAGTTATGTTCCAGGTCATAGTGGTATAGCCGGTAACGAAAGAGCTGATCAAATTGCTGTTGGGTTACTTAAAAAAGATCAATCTCTGGTCTTATTTAAAGGAAAAATAGAAGATTATAAATATATTGATTATAATGATCTTAAGATTTCATCGAGTGAAAGCAATTCTAAAACTGATTTAAAAAATAGCCATGAATCAAGCTTTAAATCAGATTCGCCCGTTCAGGCAAAAAATAACAAACCTACGCTTGGTTATGTTTCTTTTATAAACGGGCAAATTAAAGTGTATAAACATTGGCCCCAGTGCCAGCTCGATGTTCAAGGCAAAAGCTACGCGAAGTTTAAAAAATTTTCTTCTGAGCCCGAGCTATTTACTATATTGCAAACATGGAAAGCCCCTCAAGTTGAAATTGAAAAGCTAAAACAAAATTTATCCTTAGGGTAAGCTAACGCGTGCGGCATAGCCAGTTTAATTTAAGTTATTTTATATTAAATTAATGAGAGATTTTTTTGAAATCAAATTTTGTGATTTGCGACTTTTTAAAATGCAAGTTTTTTTTTCTAGATTTTTATTATTTGCACTAACTCTTTTAAGTTTTTTTTCATGTCAGCATAAAGGCGTAAAAAGAGACGATCCGATCGGGATGGCTGCGCCCTTTGCCCCCGTTCCCGATCAATCCATGATCAATTCGCCCCTTTCAGAGTCATCTTTGTCTCAGTTGCCACCAACGTTACCAAAGGTAGTCTCAGCTCCTAAAGTAAAATGGGGAATTATTTTAGGCCCCGGAGCCCTTAGGGCCTCGGCTCATGGCGGAGTTTTAACTCATTTTTATAAACGAAAGCTAAATATTCAGTGGATCGCAGGGGTCGAAGTGGGTGCGGTTGCAGCGGCCCTTTACGCTCTTAATCCTTCACCCTATGAAGTGCAATGGCATTTTCTTAAATGGAAACAAAAAATAGTTTATAAAAAAAATGGACTCTTCGAAACGGGTTTATTTACAAGGCCTGATACAGAGTTTCTATTACCGAACAAACTAAAAAAACTATCCCTAGATAAGGCAAAAATCAATTTTACCTGCCCCAGTTACTCTTTAGATAATAATAAAACCTATTTATTTGATAAGGGAATAGCTTATAATGTAATCAGTATGTGTGCGATTAATTTTTATCAAGATGACAAGGCCCAAACTTTTTCTGACCCATTAGCCTTAAAAGAACTTATTGCTAAAGGTCGTTCTAAGGCCGATCAAATCATTTACATTGATGTGCTTTCTAATTTGTCTGAGTCAGATCATTTTATTCAATCCTACTGGAGTCAGATACGTCACCATCATTTAGAAATTATTAAATCCGAAAATGTTTTGTTAATTCAGCTTCCCCTTTCAGGCTCGATTTATGATTCAAATCAAATAAACAAATGGATTGACCAAGGCCAAAGTTTTGCTGAACAATTTCAGACAGAATCAGATTTAATTAATCATTAAAGGATAATTAACTTGGTCAGTTGTGTCAGACATAAAAGGAGAATATGAAAAAACTGGTTTTTTTAATTTTATTAAGCGCTTCAAGCGCTTTAGCACAAGAGCAAAACACATGGTCACATGAGTCTGAGGCTTCTGTAGTTCAAGTTGGTGGTAACACAAGTTCAGAAAGTTATAGTATAAAGCAAAAAACGGGTTACAAGTTAGAAACTCATATTTTTACAGCTGCCGCACGCTATCTTCAGTCTAAAGCTAACCAATTAGAAACCGCCAAACAATGGGAAGCTTCGCTACGGTACGAAAAAGAATTGGGTAACGCTATTGGTGTATTTTTGCAACAAGGGGCTGAAAGCGACACATATGCTGGATATATTCAACGTGATAACTCAGATATAGGTGCAAAATATTATTTTTCTAAACAGCCTGACCAAGTTTTTTTTAGTGAGCTAGGTTACCGCTATATTAAAACTCAATTTACGGATGGCGAAACGGCCCATTCAAATTCGGGACGTATTTTTTTAGAGTATGATAAAAAAATTAATTCATCAGTAACTGCAAAACTGTGGGCCGAATATCTTCCTAATTTTAAAGAGGCTGATGCTTATCTTTTAAATTATGAGCCCTCAATCAATGTAATGATGAGTCAGATACTTTCGCTAAAAGTTTCCTATTTGGTAAAATATCATAATAAAACTAAAATCCTTGGAGAAAAGACCGAGGATACGACATTTACCACAGCTCTTGTTGTGAAGTTTTAGCTTTAGAAAAAAACAGGTCATCAGGCGTAAAAAATTAAATCAAGTTGGTAAAAAAAATACTTTAAATGTTTGTCAACCGGGTATAGATCCTTGGACCTGATACTTCTAGATAAACTGAATACCTAATATGTTAGATAAATTGAAGGAGTTTGTGATTATGGAAATATTAAAAGAGTTTAAATCTTTCGCAGCAAAAGGAAATGTTTTAGATTTAGCAATTGGCTTAATTATTGGTGCTGAGTTTGGTAAAATTATCAATTCAATGGTCCAAGATATTATTATCCCACCTATTGGCCTACTTATTGGTAACATTGATTTTAAAAATTTATTTATTACACTCAAGCAAGGTGCATTGCAAACAGGCCCATATGTAACGCTGGCTGATGCTCAAAAAGCAGGGGCAATAACTCTTAATATTGGATCATTTTTAACCAGCTCAATTAGTTTTATCGTAATTGCTTTTGCTGTTTTCTTAATAATAAAAGCAGTTAATAAGCTTAAAGCCGAAGAAAAATCCGCATAATCTATTTTAGCCATTTTACTTGATAGACAAACATATTAAATCTTTGATGTAATATGAATGGGATCTAGTAAGAAAAGTTAAACTTATTTTAAATGGAAGTTTTTAATGAGACAGCATCTTGTATATGATTTGCCGACACGATTTTTTCATTGGCTTTTTGCCAGCTTATTTTTAGTGGGTTTTGTTATTGCCAAAACTGTTGATGATGATTCTATTTTGTTTAGCTATCACTCTTTAGCAGGGCTCACATTAGGTTTTTTAGTCTTACTCAGAATTATTTGGGGCCTATTTGGAACAAAGCATGCTCGTTTTTCAGGTTTTGCTTTGCAGCCGCTAGAATTAGTTAGTTACTTAAAAGGTATTCTTACAAATAATAAAAAGCGATGGGCTGGGCATAATCCTGCATCAAGTTGGGCGGGGATCATTATGATGACTTTAGGGTTGGGGCTATCTGTTACCGGCTATTTGATGACTTCTGGGACGAATAAAGAACTATTCGAAGATGTCCATCAACTTTTTGCGAATGGATTTATTATAATTGTGATCATGCATATATCCGGAATTATTTTTCATACGATTCGTCATCAAGAGATGATCGCATTTAGTATGATTGATGGAAAAAAGGCTGATATTACAAGTGACCAAACAATATCTTCATCAAAATCAATATTCGGAATTTTTCTTCTTATTTTAGTTGAAACCTTTGGAATTTTTCTTTTTAAAAATTTCGATAGTCAAAGTCGAAGTCTTTATTTCTTTGGAAAAACATTGCAGCTTGGCGAGAGCGAACAAGGTGAGTTTATGCTAAAAAATAGTGTTGATCAGAGAGAAGAAGCAAAAGAAGAGAGAAAAGAAAAGAACGAAGAAGATTAGTTTTAATTTTTATTTAACTGCTTGCCCGTACCGTCTAAAGTTTATTAAAAAAATGGTGACTCCGCCAGGAATTGAACCTGGAACCCCGTCCTTAGAAGGGACGTGCTCTATCCAATTGAGCTACGGAGCCAATTAAGTAAAAAGTTATATTAGATTGTTATTCATAAAGCAAGAAGACGATAGCGGGGGGTGCGGCAGCCAAGGGTAAAACGCGGCGGCAGCGGCTAAGGAAGTAGCAGCACCAACGCCAGCGGTCTCAGATAAATCAAGCAGAGGGGGGTCAATCAGGGCTCAACCATGTGCTGTCTTAACTTCTAGCCTTTTGGCTTGAAATCAATATTAGTCATAGAATCTTAAAGGGGAGTTCTGGCATAATACCTTTTGATGGAGGCTCTATGATCAATTTATTTAAGTTAGCAATAGTGAGTATTTTTATTTCACAACCCACATTGGCTCAGTCTGTTGATATTCAGGCATTAAGCTCAGATGTTGAGGCCCTAAGGTTAGATATTCAAGAGCAAAGGTCAAAACTCGATGTTAAAAAGTCTGAAAAAAATAGATTAGTGGCATCCTACGAAAAAGGTCAGGCCGAGCTTGAAAGGCTCGAAGCAGAGCTTAAAAAGCAAAAAGCCATGAACGAGCAAGAAGGGGCTAAATATGAGCTCGAAATTGAAAGACTCAAAGCAGATGTTCAAAAAAATCAGGCTCGACTTGAACAGTACGAAGAGCAAAAAAAAGCCATTCAGGAGCGAAATCAAGCGATTAAAGAGCAGCTTGATCAAACGCGTAAGCAGTCTGAACAAAGTCAAAATGCAGTAAAAAAATCTGAAAATGAGATGAACGAATTAAAACAAAAACTATCAGAAATTGAAGTTAAAAACAAAGATAGCCAAAAAACTAATAACGAATCAAAACTTAAAGAAGCCGAAAAAATGAGGGATTTTGAAAAATTAAAAGCTCAGTATCAAAAAGAAAAAGCTCTTTATGATATGCAAATGGCTAAAATTGAATCCGAGCAAGCCCGATCCGAAAATGATTCAGCAAAAATGTTAAAAGAAATTCAGACTATCAAATCTCAACAGGCTCATATGAATGAAGAGCTAAAAAAAGCTCAAGAGGATCAAAAAAGCATTAGTGAGTCGCAAAATGATTTGCAAGTTCAATTAGCAAAAGAGCAAGAGAACCTTAAAAAACTGACTCAAGATAATCAAAAATCACAAAAAGATTTAGCTCAAAAAAAACTAGAATTTGAAAAAAACAAACTTGCCCTAGCTCAGCAGGTAAAAAAGCTAACCGAAGAATCTGTTATGTTAAAAAGACAAAACGAGCAGTTCTCGGCCGAATCTGAGCGCATGGAAGAAGAGTTGAAAAAACTAAAGCTTGAATTAGAAAAAGTAAAAAAAGAAAAAGAAAATCTTCAAACAAAAAATAATGATATTAAAAATAATCATGAACGACAAAAGCTGACTTACGAAACTATTAAATCAGATTTAGAAACCGAAAAAATCAGGCTTGAAACTGCTAAACTAAGAGCTGAGGCTAAAGCCCTAACTCAAGAGCCCTCGCAGGTTGTGCCCAACCCTGATGTGGATAGCATTAAGTTAGATTCTTCTGCTGCCAATACAGATAAAAAAAATAAGGCTAATAAAAAGAACAAAAGTAAATCTAAAAAAAATACTTCAAAAAAATAAGTAATAAAGGTGCGGCCAGTAACACACCATCAATGCGATCTAATATGCCGCCGTGACCTGGAATTAAAAAGCCTGAGTCTTTAACGCCAACCCATCTTTTAAAAAGTGATTCAAGTAGGTCACCTGTTTGGCCTAAAAGACCTAATAAGAGGGCTAGGGCTATAAGAATAAATACATTAACTTGTGGTAAATAGTAACTCATTAAAACCCCCGATAGGGCCGAGCCTGCAAGGCCCCCGAGTAGCCCTTCTACCGTTTTTTTGGGAGAGAGCGAAGGTAACAGAGGCGTTTTTCCTAAATAAACTCCGGTAAAATAAGCAGTAATATCGTTAAATAAAGTTGAGCAGAGTAAAAATAAAAACCATAAAGGGCCATTATTAAAATCAACAATAAGGTATACGCTCATAGGTAAAGCAATCGAATATATAGTTAAAATCGAAAACACCCCAAGGCTTAAAGTCAACTCTTCAGCTGGCGGAAAGTGTTTATCGTTACTAACAGGGATACGGCTAAATATCCAAATATGGATTAAAACACCTATAATCCAGCCCAAAAAAAGAATTGATAACAAGTCAATTTGGGTAGCAATTAAAGTCAGCCCCCATGATAAGACAAGATAAAATGAGGACCAAGGGTATGAGCTTTGCCTGTAAATCATTTTATTAAATTCATATTGCAAGGCTAAGGTTGAAACTAAAATAAGAATTTTAATGGTAAAGGCCCCTCCCCAAAGGGCTCCAAATAAGATTGAAGCTAAGGCAATAGAAGATAAAACACGTTTAAGATGTCTCATAGTTATGTTACTGGGCCTTGGGGGGAAACTAAACTATAAGTATTTGTTAGGCTAGTCATAGAGGTTACTGAGATGGGCTTAGAGGGGGCCGCTATATCTTTTGAAGGCATTGAGTTGCCCGATGAAAGTTTACCATAGCGCCTCTGTCTTAAGCTGTAATCAGCAAAGGCAAATTTTAAATCAGTTTCTTTAAAGTCAGGCCACAAGGTGTCGGTAAAATAAAACTCTGAATAAGCGCATTGCCAAAGTAAAAAATTAGACAATCGCTTTTCTCCGCTTGTGCGTATAACTAAGTCAGGCGCACAGCCCGCAGGGGTCATTAAATAAGATTCAAATAATTGCGGGGTAATTTGATGTGGTAATAATTGCCTTTCAGCAATCTGTTCGGCAATTTGGCGGCAGGCTTGAGTGATTTCGTTTTGGCTACCATAGCTTAAGGCAAAAATCAGATGCATGCCTGTGCAGTGCTGCGTTTTTTGGCTCGATTGATCAATGGCTTTTAAAACATCTTTTGGTAACTGGCTTAAATCACCAATGCAACTAAAGCGAATATTGAGTTTGATTAAATTGTTAGTTTCTCTTTTTAGGTAACGTTGAAGTATCTTCATTAACAAATCAACTTCGTCTTTAGGGCGAAGCCAATTTTCAGAGCTAAAAGCATACAGGGTCAGCGTTTTTAGATTTAAATCAGAACAGGCTTGAATAATTTTTTTAGCATTGCGAGTGCCTTTAATATGACCAAACGAACGAGGGTAGCCTCGTTTAACTGCCCAGCGGCCATTACCATCCATTATGATGGCTACGTTTTTAGGAGTGAGTGATTGATCCATTTTTAAAAGTAGCCTTAGATAGTCATAATTGATTTTTCTTTTTCAGATATAATTTGATCAACTTTTTTTACATAATCATCAGTTAATTTTTGAATATCAGTTTCAGATTTTTTTGAATCATCTTCAGAGATGGCCTTATCTTTAAGTAACTTTTTAATTTCCTCATTCGAATCACGGCGAATCATTCGAACTCCTACTTTTGACTCTTCGCCATGTTTTTTAGCCTGTTTGGCTAAATCTTTACGGCGATCTTCAGTCAGTTCAGGGACTTTCATTCGAATCACTTTGCCATCATTCATGGGGGCCATGCCAATATCTGATTTTACAATGGCATGTTCAATTTCTTTAAGGATTGAAGCTTCCCATGGGGAAATCATAAAAGTTCGAGCATCAGGCGTAGATATAGCGGCCACTTGGTTTACAGGAACAATCTGCCCGTAATAGTTAACTCGAACATTATCAAGCATATCGATTTGGGCCCGGCCTGTACGAATTTTTTTTAATTCATTTTGAAGGGCCAAAATTGCTTTTTCCATTTTATCATGAGCTAATTTTTTAATATCCTCTATCATAAAAAAACTCCTTAAAACTATTTATCCGATACGACGAGAGTGCCAATAGGCATTCCCATACATGCTTTCATGATATTACCAGAAACAGTCATATCAAAGCTCAAAATGGGAAGTTGATTGTCCATACAAAGGCTGACAGCCGTTAGGTCCATAACTCTAAGTCCGCGATTAAGAACATCGATATAACTAATACGATCAAATTTTTTAGCATCAGGATTGGTCGCCGGATCAGAATCATAAATACCATCAACTTTAGTGGCCTTCATAAGGATTTCGGCATTAATTTCCATAGCTCTGAGTGCGGCCGCCGTGTCAGTGGTAAAAAATGGGTTACCCGTGCCTGCTCCAAATATAACGACTCGTGATTTTTCGAGGTGACGCATAGCTTTTCGGCGAATGTAGGGCTCGGCAATAGCTGCCATTTGTATGGCTGTTTGAACCCGAGTTGGAACATCCACTTTTTCAAGGGCATCTTGAAGGGCTAGTGAGTTAATCACCGTTGCCAGCATTCCCATATAATCAGAGCTCGAGCGATCCATGCCCTGAGCTGAGGCGGCAACCCCGCGGAATATGTTACCACCGCCAATAACAATCCCAATTTCTATTCCGGCTAAATAGGCTTGTTTGATATCTTCGGCAATTTGCTGAATAACTTGTGTATTAATCCCATGGCCTTGTTTTCCGGCAAGTGCTTCGCCACTTAGTTTAAGTAAAATTCGTTTGTATACAATCGCCGAATCTGCCATGGGTGTCCTTATAGAGCGGGTTTAAAAAATTAATGAAGATTGGCTTGAGCTGCCACTTCTTCGGCAAAATTATTTACCTTTTTTTGTAAGCCTTCACCTAACTCATATCTTGCATAACGTTTTAATATAACGGGAGCCCCCGCTTTTTTTGAAACTTCAGCAATGTAGCCCGCCACTTTAATATCAGGGTTTTTAACAAAAGCTTGTTCTAATAGGCATGATTCCGCCAAAAACTTTTTGATTTGACCGTCTAAAATTTTTTCGATCATTTCTGGTTTTTTGCCTTGTTCTAGGTTTTTTGCTCTTAAAATTTCTTTTTCTTTGGTAACAACTTCTGAGGGCACCTGATCGGCTGATAGGGCGATAGGGCTCATAGCTGCAATATGAAGACAAATATCGTTAGCCAGTGTTTTAACCTCAGGGCTTTGCGGGGCTGATGTTTCAAACTCAGCCAGCACGCCAATTTTACCATCACCATGAACATAATGATGAATCAGTCCTTGAGGGGCAGACCATCTTAAAAATCTTCTGAAAACAAGATTTTCACCAATTTTTGAGATGGCTTCTTTAAGACTGTCTTCTAAAGAAAGTCCTGATGCTGATTTAAGAGCAAGGGCCTGATCCATTTGATCAGACAATGTAGAGGAGTTAAGTGTTTCAGCAAAAGATTGAACAAAGTTTTTAAAAATATCATTTTTTGCAACAAAATCAGTTTCTGAATTGATCTCAACTAAAGTTGCTGTTTGGCCTGATTGATAAGCATAAACAACACCTTCAGAAGCCAAACGGTCTGCTTTTTTTGCAGCCGAAGCAAGTCCCTTTTTTCGAAGCCATTCAACAGCTGCCTCAAGATTGCCTTGAGTTTCTTCGAGGGCTTTTTTGCAATCCATCATTCCTGCATTTGTTTTATCTCTTAGTTCTCGAACCATTGCTGCACTTACACTCATTGCTTACTCCTAGTTATTTGTTTTTTAAAATTTAATGTAAAAATTAAATAATTATTCGGCCCCTGTTGTGTCTTCTTCGGGTTTTTCAACCTGTTGAGCGACTTCGGCCTCAAGCTCTACGTTTTCAGCAAGACCTGCAGCAACTAAACGTCGTTTTTGAACTTTAATAACTTCGGGATCATTTGGCTTAGCAGCTGCCGAAGAACCAGATGAAGAAGCGGCTCCTGATTTGTTTTGAGTCCGAGAAGAAGGGCGACCCTTATTGTCTTTAAAATTAGATTTAGGTTTTTCTTTTTCAGTTTGCTCAGGTGATTTATCAGCTTCAGCAGAAACTTTTTCTTGAAAGTTTTTAGCGCCTTCAGCATAGGCATCCGCAATTAAGTTAGTAAAAAGTTTAATCGAGCGAATCGCATCATCGTTACCGGGAATGGCATAATCAACATGATCAGGGTCTGCATTTGTATCTAAAATGGCGACCACGGGTATGCCAAGTCTTCGGGCTTCGGCAACAGCAATATGTTCCTTAGGAACATCGACCACGAAAATGGCTGCAGGAACAGATTTCATTTCGCGAATGCCTTCTAGATATTCAGATAATTTTTCATAATCTTTTTCAATCTGAAGACGTTCTTTTTTAGTGAAAAGCTCAAGTTCCCCTGAAACTCTCATGGCATCTGTTTTTCTGAGTCGATCAATTGAAGCTTTAATTGTTTCAAAGTTAGTTAACATGCCACCAAGCCATCTTTTGGTAACATAAAATTGGCCTGTTCTATAAGCCGCTTCTTTGATAGGCTCTTGAGCTTGTTTTTTTGTTCCAACAAACAATATTTTTCCGCCACGGGCGGCAAGATTGGTAACAAAATCAGCGGCTACTTTTGAATAGTCTAAAGTTTTTTGTAAATCGACAATATGAATCCCCGCGCGTTCTGCATAAACATAGGGTTTCATTTTGGGGTTCCATCTTTGAGTCTGATGACCAAAGTGTACGCCTGCATCGAGCATTTCTTTCATTGTAACGGAAGCCATAAATTCTCCTTCTGGTTGGCCGCCTTAGGGGAATAGGATCTTGAACGTCAAGACACCAGAAAAATCCCTAAGTGTGTTTTAGTGAAGATCTGTCTTAGCAAAGCCTCAACCTGAAGTCGATAATTTTTTATCTATTAACTCTTAACTCTATTTAAAGGGTTTGAGGGTTGGATTCAGTTAACTTTGATTTATGCTCTATCAGGGCATTAACGACCGAGAGCGCCTGATCAATAGGCCGAAGGACTCCCGCCTTATCGCTTAACGCAGCCCCGCTTAGCCAAAGGTGATCAAGTCCTTTGATTTGTCCTGAGGATTTTAATTGGGAGTCTTGAAGACGGCCAGCGCCCGAGGGGATAACAACAATTCGTTCTGTTGTGTGAGCGTTAAAAGTTTCGGGATAGGCCCTTTTAATTTGTTTTTTAATTTTTTTAATTGCGTGGGCTATTATTTCGTTATCATCAGCGTCTTCATCGGGGATCAGGGTCATCCATTGCGAAACTTGTAGGTCTTTACTGGCGGCCGCTTCAAATCGACCTAAACAAGGTCCAAACTCATCATTTGTGGTGCCATCTAAAACATGCAGCTCCAAGGAGTTACTAATTATTTGAGGATGAAAAAAATCGACGCAAACCAAGGTCCAAAGTTTAGGTCTTTTAAAATGTTGTCTCATGCGAGGTGTTAATTTGGACTCGGGCATAAGACTTACAAAATCGGCGGGTTGACCTGAAAATATAACATCACTCGCTTGCCAATAATGTTGTCCGTTTATAAGAACGCCTTGAGCCGCGGAAGAATCATTAAAAATAATTTCTGAAACTAAATGTTGTTTATATAAATCTAAATCCAGAAACTTAATAAGTTGGTCAACAATTTCATACCATTTTTTATTAATCTCAATTTCTTCGGAATTAAAAAATGAGCTAATTTGATCGTAAAAAGAAGGAGTTGTTTTACCAAAGCCATGAAAACTTTTAATTTTGCCGTTATCATAAGTAACAGGTATCGAAGGTTTTTTAGTGAACTCTAAATTTAAATCAAGTGCATTATTAAATAACTCGAGTAACTCAAGATAAGAGGGTTGCCCGCCGATCCACCTTAAAGTGTTATCAACATAATTGCCGTTACCAATTTGGACTTGGTGGTGAGAGTGACCCGCTAGGTTTTGAGATTCTACAAGAGCTACTTTTAGATTTTGCTTTTTTAATAAACTCGCACAAATAAGCCCAGATAGGCCCGCTCCAATAATAATGACATCAAAAGTTTTTTGAGGTTTATATTTAATCATGACTTTAGATTGCTTAAATGAGTTTCAGAATCAATAGACTTATTTTGTGACTCATCGCTGCTTAAAGAGGTTTTATTAGGCCTATAATTAGCTTTTAAAATAAAAATGATGGCTTGGATAAGCTTTCGTACCAAGGGTTTAAGCCAAACGTTACTATCTAAAATAAAAGCAATTTTTGGAGAGTAGAGATAATACATATTAACCCACTTTTGCCCTTCTGGGGTTTGTAAAAGGTATTGATCTCTCCAGTTAGAAAGCCATAAAACCTCAGGGGATAGGGGTGAGTTAAAAGCACTGGTGGCAATAAAGCATCGGCCCTTTTTATCGGTCACTTTTTTTAGAAAAAATTTAATAATCTGGGGTTTTTTGGCTTGTTTTGAAAAGCTTTCTGCTTTTTTTACAATATCCGGAAAGATGGGTGTTATGGGTAAAAATTCAGCTAATTTTTTGGCAGCCACTTCCATACGAGAAGCATATTTTTCGCTGGTATCATAAATGCGCAAAAGATCCCAGTATACGCTTGCAATGACGGTTAGTTCTTGAGTTCGGGCTGTGCTTTTAAGATGTTCTGGATTGAGTTCATTAGCTTTACAGTCATAAACTGTTTCGAGTACGCGAAGGTATTTTTCGTAAGAAACAGCCGCATCAGCAAAAGCTTTTTCTCTCATCAAAAGGCGAGCTTTTTTAATTAAACTGACCCGTGATTTCCACATCATTAATTTTTTTTGTTCTCGAGCTTTAGCCTCGGCTACTAAAATAGCACCTTGGGCAAAGGCTCCTGCTAACTGTTGGTAACAGCTATCGCAAACCTCACTTGGAAGCCCGGATTGACCGCTGTCTTCGAGCTTTTTAATAACCGAGGCGCCAAGAGGCCTTAAAACCGAAACAGATTTTGAACAATGAGGGCAAGTTACCAAGTCAGACATGTCATGTATTTGACTAAATCAGATGAAGGGGGTCAATATCAACATTTATTTCGACTGAGCTTGCCAAACTAAAGTTTTCGATAACCCAACGACAAAGGGCCGAAAGGGGAGTTTCAAGAGGGGCTTTTAAAATAAGTTGATACCTAAATTGATTGCGAACCTTTTGTAAGGCGCATGGGGTAGGGCCTAAAATCTGAATTTGACGAATCTCCCCTGAACTTTTTTTGATTTTATTTAAAATAAACTGATTCAACTCCTGAGCTGTGAGATGAACTTTATCTAAAAAACGTCCCTGAATAACAAAAAATGCCATTCGCCCAAATGGGGGATAGCTAAGCTCTTGGCGTTGCCTAAGTTCTTCGGTAATAAATGTTTGGTAATCATTTTGGGTAGCCCATTTAAAAAGAGGGTTTTGAGGATAGTAGGTTTGTATTAAAACAGCTCCCCTTTGGTTTTGCTCTAAGGCATGTCTGCCAGCTCGGCCCGACATTTGTAAAATTAACTGAAAACTTTTTTCTTGAGCTCTAAAATCGGGTAAGTTGAGCCCCATATCAGCTAGGACAAAACCAACAGTTTTTAAATTTTTAAAATCAAGTCCCTTTGAAATCATTTGTGTGCCAATAAGAATATCAATCTCTTGCCTTTCAATAGATGAAATAATTTGAGAAAGCTCTTTAATGTCAGTAATTTCGTCGCGATCAATGCGCGTTGACCTTTTATTAGGAAATATTTTTTTAATATCTTGTTCAATTTGCTCGGTCCCTAGCCCCAGGGGTTTTAAAACTCCTTCTTTACAGCTTGGGCAGTGTTGAGGGTTAGATTGTTGGTAACCGCAGTAATGGCAAACCAACATATTGTGTTTATGTAGAGTTAAAGAAATAGAACAATTAGGACATTCTACATGGTAACCGCATTGATCACAAAAAACAGAGGAGGCGGTCCCGCGTCTGTTTAAAAAAAAGGCCACTTGTTCGCCATTATTAAGGGCCTCTGATGTATGATTGTATAATTCAGGGCTTAGCCAATGTGGTAAATCAACGGGCGGGTGTGTTTTTTTTGTGGATTTATTTTTTAAATCAATAATTTCAAAATAAGGAGGGTAGAGCGAGACAGCGCGATTTTTAAGTTCATAGAGGTGATATTTATTTTTTACTAGATTACTCCATGATTCGGCGCTAGGAGTTGCTGAGCCCAAAACAATAGGAATGTTTTTTTTTTGGGCTAAGACAATTGCGGCATTGCGTGCATGATAGCGAAGTTTTGAATCTTGTTTAAAGCTCGAATCGTGCTCTTCATCAATAATAATTAAGCCTAAATCTTCGATAGGGCAAAATAAAGCAGACCTAGCTCCAATAAGGATTTTAGCGTTTCCAGATACAATAGACCACCACTGATTATTTTGCTGGGCTCTTGTGAGTTGAGAATGGAGAATGGCTACGTTTTGTCCTAATCGCTCCGAAAATCTTCGAATCATTTGGGGAGTGAGCGAAATTTCAGGTAACAAAAATAAACCTTTTTTATTTTTCTTAATCACTTCTTCAAAAAGATCTAAATAAATTTCGGTTTTTCCGGAGCCAGTCACCCCAAAAATAAAATGCACCCCAAAGTTTTGATAGACTTTAATTTTATCAGCAATCATTTGTTGTTCGGGCAAAAGAGTTTTACTTTGTGATTCTTTTTGGACGGCCAGGCTTTCAAGAGGCTTAACTTTTTTTGATGAAAGAGGTTTGATAGGTAACATAAGATCTAACACAAGTCCAAAGGGGTAAATATAATAATCAGCAAGCCACTTTCCCCATTCTACGTAGGCGGGTGGTAGGTACCATTGCCGAGTCACGATTTCTAAAACATCTTTAATCTGGGCTAGGCTAATTTCTTTAGGGATCTGATCTTCTTGAATAAAATTAATAAATACCCCTGACGAAGATTTTCGTTTGCCTAAGGGGATATTAACCCAAACGCCCGTTTTAAGATCTGAAATGAGCTCTGTTGGTACCTTGTAAGTCAGCAGCTGGTAAAAGGGAGCATGAACAGCGATCTGGCAAAAAGTATCGACAAAAGGAACAGGAGCTATCGTGTCAGAGTATGGCTGTGTTACCGACATTTTTGATAAAACATTTCAATTAAGTTGGCCTGTTCAACAGATAGATTTTGAATAACTAAATTTTGAATAGCTAAATTTTTAGGTTCAAAAAAAGAAGTTTCATATTTAGTAATATCTGATCGCGGCTTAGGATCAGCCGTAATTATAAAAGTTTGTCCTTCTAATTTATAAGTTTTTTTGTTGATTCGGTTTGACTCAGACGATTCGTATTCATAACTGACATCACAATTTGAATCTGATATGAGCCGAGTTATTTGATAGGTTGTTTGATCTATCCAAATACCGTTGGGTTTTTCAGAAAAATCAAAGCCAATCCGATACATGGGCTTACCTTGGTGGCGCTCAAGAGTTACATTTTTTGAATAGGTTTGAATAATTCTTTCTTTTTCTGATGGTAAAAGCGAAGGTTTAAATAGCGATTTCGGGGGGGGGTCAAAGCTATCGTTTGGAATAATTTGGAATTTCAATAAGGTAGTTTTAACTTCTGAAGGCTTTTCAAACCACATAAGCTCGTTTAAGTGCCCTCCCGTTTTTTTAATTGCAGTAAAAGAGTTGTCAGGTGATGTTTTTTCAATTCGAGAGTCTTTTTTGTAAAGAAAATTTAATTTAAAAGCCACAAATTCAGGGCTTGTTACCTGAAGTTTGGCTGTATTTGAGTCAAGCACCCACCAAGTTTCGTTAAGGGTGATGGGTTTTTCGGGAAAATTAAAAACAACCGTTTGGTCAATTCGCGAAGGGCGCTTAATTAAAAAAATCGAAAGCTTGTTTATTAAGTTTTGAGCTGGGGGAATTTGGCCTAAAGCTATTTTGGGATCAAGCAGAAATAGAAAAGCTAAATAAAACAAAAAAAAGTTTTTTTGTAAAAGAAAAATTTTATGCTTTTTGTTCGATTTTTTTTTAATCAAAAAGTTATTTATCATGATTATCCTTTTTTGTTTAAATTAGGTAACAACTCATGTCGAAGGTAATGACTCAGAGCCTCTTTAAGTTCGGGGTGCTTAAGGGCAACTTCAATATTAGCTTTTAGGTAACCTAGTTTATCTCCGGCATCATAGCGGTCGGCTTTAAAAGGAGTTGCAAAAAAGGGCTCTTTTTTTGCAATTTTATCCATGGCATCAGTTAGTTGAAGCTCCCCTTGGGCGCCCGGAGTTGCATTGGCAAGGTGATCAAAAATATTGTGTTTTAAAATATACCGGCCTGGCAGAGCCCAGCGGGAAGGAGCTTTTTGCATGCTTGGTTTTTCGATAAATCCTTTAACCCGGTAGGGCGAAGTTAAGGTGCTCTCGATGTCGGCAATTCCATACTTTGAAACATCTTCTGGTAACACTTCCATAATGGCTACCGTTGAGTGGCTGGTTTGGTTATAGGCTTGTACCATTTGACCTAATGTATTTTGAGTTTCGGTTTCGTGCGGGATCATGATTTCATCGCCCAGTAACACGGCAAAAGGATCATCTCCAATAATGGATTGGGCACATAGGACCGCATGGCCTAGGCCCAAGGGCTGTTTTTGTCTAATGCTGATAATATTTGCCATAGATCTAATTTGAGTCAGGCGTTCTAAAATGTGAAATTTTTTATCGCGAGCTAATTTATCTTCAAGTTCGTAAGAGGTATCAAAAAAATCTTCAATGGCGGTTTTTCCTCGCCCTTGAATTAAAATAATATCTTCGATCCCAGCGCTAATGGCTTCTTCAACCACATAAAAAATTATGGGGGCATCAACAACAGTTAGCATTTCTTTAGGAACTGTTTTTGTTGCAGGTAAAAAACGAGTACCAAGTCCAGCTGCGGGAATAATTGCTTTTTTGATAGGTTTATTCATGCCCAATCCTTTTGTTTATCAAATTGGAACACATTTCATTTTTTTTGGGTAAACTTTTTAAATCTATGTTAGCCTGTGTAAAGGGGGATGCTATGCATCGAAAATCAGTTTATCGCTATAAATACCTTATTTGGGGGATTTTGCTGATGTCCTTGGTTTTACCTTTTCAAAACTGCGGTAAGGCGGGTTTTGAAAATGCTTCTGAACAGGGGCTTGAAAGTATTACGTCTGAGGGTAAATCAGCTGATCAGCGCATTTCCTCTGCTCCCTTTCCCTTTGAGGCAAATATAAACCAAATTAGCTATATGACTTGCCCTATGGCTGGCCAAAACAAACAAGTTCAGGAGTCTTCATCCCTTTCAAAGCCTTACTATTCAGTTAGGGTGGGGGGTTATGATAACTCGCCCTATGCGAGTGATGCTTTGGCTTCGTTAAGCCCAGAAGAAATAAATAAAAGATTGGTTTCGGGAGTTCGAATTAAGCCAAACTTTTTTCAATATGTAAAAGATACGTTTAAAAGAACCGATGACGGAATTAATAATTTTGTACTTGAGCAGTACTTACAGGCTAGGACTTATCAATTAAATGTAGGATTAATTAAACAAGAGCGTAGCCAGACCAATATGGAGGGAGAAAGTGGCTTTGGTTACTCAGATGATATGTTTAGCCCCACACTTCAACCTTTAGGGTACGGCGAAAGTATTTTATCATCCTTATTAAAGGGCGATACGCTTGGCTCTTGGAATCAAAAACAAAGGTTATCTTCTTTTTCTAATGCTGAACCTGCATCCAGGTCATTAGTTTCTACTATTCACTGGGGTCAATCGGAGCAAGATTCAAGCATCTTAGCTTATCAGCTAAGTTCGCAAAACCTAATGGTTCATTTAGGATTTTCAGAAGATTCTGCCGATAGCATCCGTAGTTTTTTAGATCCAAGTTTATCAACCAGTAACAATCACAAAACGTTATTAGGGCGATCCTATCTTTTAAAGCTAGGTTTGATTGCGCCCTCAGGATCAAATTCAGGGCCAAAGGGTTTAACTGGAATATCTGAAATGGATTATTCTGAAAGCTCGACAGGTAAAAATCTAACTGATCTTGAGGGGCAGGGCTGGGATTGCTTTTCTATGGTTGTTGTACGCCACATTGATCAAATTGATCCAAGTAGTGGCTTTCCTTATTGTGCAGGATTAGGGAGTAGTTGTACAAGCAAGGGGCCTCAAACCATAGAGGTTACCACAGGAGCTAACCCTGACGGCACCCCCATAAAAATGCCGGTCCTAGGGGTTCATTACGCCTGCCCCCCAGCCTTGGTTAGTCAAATGACTCCGCTTGAGTTTGAAAGATTTCAGGTGGCTCGCCGAATGTTACCCGCTGAATTTTTTGAAGTTAACACTCAGTCTGGCTATATGTGTGTTGTACCAACCGAATTATCAGAACAAAAAGATCAGTGTTATTTTTCAGGAGATTCTGAAGCCGGTAAATATATCCAATATAACTTTAATGGCTGCGGTCCCAATGCCAACGAATGCCCCTCGGCCGTTTCATTTTGTTACCGTAAGCAATAATTTTTTGTGTCTATTGAAACGATGATGCCGACAAGGATACTTTTGAAAAGAATCAAGATGCAGCTCTGAATTATTGTCTCAAACTTATTATTGGTATTCTTTCGTGTTCTTTTTTTCCTTATTCCTTAATCTGAAGCTAATTTCCCCATTTTATGGATAAATCAATAGGAAAGAAGTCCAATGCAATTTAAGC
>DYOP01000122.1 GCA_020720425.1 Bdellovibrio sp.
TTTTACAATTTTTAGATCCTATTTGGTCGTTATTCGGCTTATCTAATAAATTTTTTTGTTTTAAGGCTCGCTTTTCTTTATCCTCAGATTCAATTAATTCTAATTTTTTTAACATTTCTTGGACGTAATCAGTTTCACTCCCAAGCATTGTCATTTCATCTGCGCATTTTGAGGCCGATTTAAGAAGTTCTGTAAAATTTTTCTTATTTTCTGACTCTTCTTTTTGTTTTTCATCTTCAGTCATTGGTTTTTTATTGCTATGAAGGCTTTCTAAAAACCACTCAGGTTCTACAAAAATTGAGCGGTTCTTTTTTAAGTGGGTTATTAAATATGCGACAGGATTAATTATTGATTTTTGTATATCCGGAGAGTTGAAGTAATACCTAGAGAATCTCATGACTGATTCTTGTATTTGCTCTAAGCTTAATCCAGTCAATTTTAATAAATAAATAACCATTTTAAATTCAAGTGGTCGTGATAATTTCTTATCCCTTTCCCCTAGCCCATAAAAATTAAAATCAGGAGCTTTAATTTTTGAGAGCTCTAATTCTGGTTCAGGAGTAGATTTGTGTTCTGGGGCCTTCTCCTGATTTAAAGAAATGGTATCAGGAGACTCTTTTAAATGTACCGATTTTTCGGGAAACGGACCTTCAATTGTCCGATTTTCAGGGAAACCGCTACCGATTTTTCGGGAAACCCGATTTAGTTTCACCATAAAAAACGACTTTGACCAATTTTGTCTATTATTGAATTGATTCATCTCAATGAGTCCCTTTGATTCAAGTCCCTTTAAAGATTTCTTTAAAGTGTCTTGGCCAATCATAAGATGGTTGTCTCTTAAGCTCTTGTGCCACGTCTTAAAGCCACTGGAGGGGTTGCCTTGTGCTTCATTAATCAGCTTTAAAACAATGTAAGTATTAAGCTCTGAATCTGTTAGCTCCTCAAGAAGGTAGTTTAGCTCATCCCTATAAAAGATTGTATAGCCGCCTTCTATTTTAAGCCATTGCTTCATATCTTTAGGGTAACTCTCTGGATACTGATACAGCACTTCGTTATTGTTGCCTCTGCAAATTTCTAAAGACTGGGTTTCTTTATAGCAATCATGGATTTTCTTAAGGGTGTTTTTCCCAATTTTCTTAAATTCACTAGGCTTTACTCTGTGTTTATCGTAATTAAAGAATCCATTTCTTGTTGTATATTCAATGACGTTTAAATAATGACGAGGCATGGACCCAACGGGATGCTTTAAGAGCTTCCACAGTTCTAGCTTGCTTACAAATATTCTCTGAAATTTTTCTTCATTTGTTTCAGTATTAATTTTTTTCTCTGAATTTTGCATAAAAAAATCCTGTCCTTTGAAAACAAAGGTTAATTATTGAAAAGCTTTAGTTTTTAGATGGCCAGTTAGGCGTTAGTTAGTGGTTGCCAAAATACGTCCTTGATTGCTATTCGTTTAATTTTTTTTCTTCCCTGAAAATATGCTCTTACTGATTTCGCAAATTCGTTGATAAACACTGATGATAACAATTGCATCAAGGCCAAAAATCCTATGATTGACCAAGTTCTGACTTCAATAAGGCGAACTTTCTCAAATGAGAAAACGCTTGTTGAGTGAGCAAGGCCGGCCTTGGCCTCTAGGGCCATAATTTGAGACTGGATCTTTTGGGTCTTAGATTCAGAGTCTTCTATTTTAGTTTGAAGCTGTCTTTTCTCTTCTGCGACTGCGGCCCTTCCCCTACTCACAAGCCCTCTTTCTCTAAAGACGCTCATGTCTGCAAGTGCGGAGTTAAGTTGACCGTGTAAAGACGTTGAAATCTGCTTTTGCTGTTCTGCTTGAGATTTTAAAAGATTGATCTGTGATTCGTATTGTGTGTTATAGGCCATAAGTTTGGGGTCGTTGATATAAAGTGAATAGCACGCGGTGAAAATTGTATAAGCGTAGATAGGATATTTTAGTAAGCGAAGGCCTGTTTTTGTGGCCCCTGAAGTAATAATATAAAAAACTTCAATGGAGAGTGCTGCAAGAATGGCCATCATAAAAGAAAAGCCTATCTCCAAATAAAAATGGTAGGCGAAGCTGAGAAGGATAATTTCCCCAGAAATTACTGCAAGCATCGAAAGCGTGGCCAGATCAAGCCCCATAGGAGTATGAGCTGGCCTTTTATTGAGGTTGGGCCTTGTCTTAGGTTTGAAGGCAACTGTGTGGCCAGCTTTTGGCGTTCCTACCCTGCCCTTTCGGAGCTGATAATAAATGGCCTGTTTTTTGGGTTTGCTAAGTTCGGCAAACTGGGGAATCTTTGAAAAAGTATCTTTTGTTATATGATGCTGAGTAATAAATTGCTTGGCCCAGGTTGAAGTTTTGAGATTTTGGGGTGAGTGAGGTGATTTTTTAAAAAACTCAGGTGAATCCTGGGTGAGTTTTTGGGAGTCAACTAGCTTTAGGCCCTTGTGTTTATCGGATGTTTGTTTAGATGTGCTCATCATTGAGTCCTCTGTGTGGACTCAACTCGCCTCAAGCGAGATTCAACTGCCCTAAAACCCCAAAATAAATACTCAACCGTTGAATCTACCCTGACACAAGTTGAGAATTTATTAGTTGTTAAGTGTTGAAGCCTTGGAATTTTTAAAAATTGACTGAGAGAATTGATAAATTGGAATGATCTGGTTACAATTAGATAAGAGCATGATGACCTCTTGTTTCGTAAGATGGTTAAGTGTTTAGCACTTGGAAGCTTCTCAAAAAGCGACCTTGTGCGCAAAAAAGCGAGATTTAGGATATTGTCCTGAGTTTCGCTTTTTTTGTTTCTTAATTCTATCTTCATTCCAAATCCTCGAAAGTTCAAGAGAAAATTTTTATCTAGTAAATTACTTGGAAGTAAAGCATCGAAGTTTTGTGGTGTGAATATGCTTATTGAATTTATCGGAAAAACCAAAATACCGAAAAAACGATATAACGAGATATCTTTATATCTAAAACCGATATTTTCAAAATGATCGTGTGAAGTTAGATATGAGGACGTTAAATATTTTGAGGATGGGGGGTGATAACTAAGGTTAAATCCATCTTCTTTTTTCTTCAT
>DYOP01000046.1:0-12095 GCA_020720425.1 Bdellovibrio sp.
AAAACGGAGACCCATTAAACGGCGTTGCAGAATGGGTAGGCTTTAAAATAAATTGACATTGTACCCCTATTATGGGTACAATCAGTCAATGGACAAAGTGGATCTATTCAATGTGCAAAAACAGCTTAAAAAATTGCCCGAAGAAATTAGAATTCGATTACAACGTTGGATCAAAACCGTCGAAGAATTTGGGCTTTTAGAAGCACGCAAAGTTAAAGGATACCACGATGAGCCCTTAAAAGGACAACTTGCTGGTGAACGATCCATTCGACTTGGAATAAAATGGCGTGCCATTTATACACAAAGTAAAAATGGAGAAATAAATATTATTTTTATACAGGAGATAACACCCCATGATTATCGAAAAAAATAAAAAAATTAGATATGGTTCAAAAGCACTCGAGTCTGAATTTGGTCCAATAACATTCGGAAAATTATTAACATCTTATCGGCTAGCCGAAGAAATTTCTCAGACTGAACTTGCAAAAAAATTAAAATTGTCACGTCAAAAACTCAATGACTTTGAAAATGGGCGCAGATGGCCAAGTCTTAATTTAGTTTTTAAAATTGCAAACTCATTGGGTGAACATGCTCCAACATGGGTTGCTGTCGTCATCGAAGAAATGCTTAGAAAAGAAAAATTGAATTACACGGTAAGTCTTAAAATATCTCCTGCAGCTTAAGTAAATAACACAACAATATAGATTTTAATATTTTACCCATGGTTACTCTTTGTTGGATTATTATATTTATATTTAACAATAAAAATTTTTATAATGGTCGAAACTTATGTCCAGTCTCTTATAAAAATTGTGACCAATGCTTTACTTTGAATTAAATAATTAAATAATGTGACCTATCAAATTAAACACCAGTTTTATTGATTCTTCTTATGCATGTATTCCTAAAAGAGCGCACTAAGTCTGGAGAGATCCACAGATCAGAAGAACCCCACAGAACCCTACAGAAATCCACGGAAATCCACGGAAATCAACAGAAGCCCACAGAAATCCACGGAAATCTACAGATCAGCAGAAATCCACAGATCAGCAGAAATGAGTTTCTAGATAGTACGTTAGGGATGGGGTTGTCAGTTTTTCCTATTTGTTTAACTGGACGTTAATAGGAAAAAACTGACAACCTCTTAACGTCCAGTTAAATGAAAAAGATATTAAAAAACATTAAAAGTAATCAAAAACTAGACTCATGTATTTTGAAGGTTAGCCGACTTAAATATCAGGTAACAGAGAATTTGTTATCAAGTAACAAGGAGGTTAGCCATGTATTTACAAGGAAGTTTACAAAAGGTTTTTGATGCTTTGTATGAGGCGGGTTTTATTGAGCCAATGCTAAAAATGGATTGGGATCAATTGCAAAAAGAAAAAGCAAAAAACAGTTTGGTTCAGTCGTCGCTGATTAGTCAGGTTAATGAAACCGCTGAGGGTGATTTAGTATCGTTAATTCGTCAAATGCCTGATGCTTATGCGTATTCGATTGCTTTGGAGGTAGCTTATGAGTTTGCTCAGTTTGCTGAAGAAAAGGTTTTGCACTAAAATTTACATTCAAATTTGCCGTAATTTTTTTGCAAAAATTTTTACTATTACTTTTTTGTCTAAAACTTTTTTATTTATTATATTTTCTGTTATTCAGATTCAGGTTAAAGCCTTAGAAGTCGATTGGTCTAAGCGTATATCAATGCGCAACGTGACTACGAGTTTTTCTTCGGGCAGCCCCCACCCATCTCCATCGTCTTTTTCTACAGCCCCTTTTAGGCAGCCGGCGACCAGTCAGGACTCGGTAACGGTAACAACAGATAACCCAACTGCTGTTAATCAAGAGTGGCTTAACGAAGTTTTTCAAGGTCCTAGGGAAGTCCAGCAAATCGTTGTGCTTCATACGCAAGAAGGGTTTTTGCCAAAACAGGTTATGATGAATACTTCAACTCGGTATGAGCTTATTTTAGTTAATGTTCATCCGAGTCAAAAATTGGCCAGTTATTTTTTAGATGATATGGGAGTTCAAGAAGAATCGATGCCCTTTGGAGAGGTAAAAAAAATCATTTTGGTACCCAAAAAGGCGGGTGTTTATTCGCTTTATTCACCCGAATCAGGATGGGATGCTCAGGTGGTTGTGATTGATTTAGCTAAACCCCTTAAAAAGGCCCGTGCAAAATGAGTAGCGGGGGTGGAGGCGTAGTACTTCACGCCGTTCGTAATTTTTTAGGCCCTATTGTTGAGCTTTGGGATGACCCAAATGTGACCGAAATTTTAATCAATGGCCCCAATCATATTTTTATTGAGCAAAAAGGAATTCTTTCAAAAACCGATAAAAAATTTCCGTCAGAGGATAGTCTGAGAGCCGCGGTTAATAACATTGCCCAAAGTGTAGGCCGGCGAATTTCTGAAGAAGACCCAAGATTAGATGCAAGACTGCCTGATGGGTCAAGGGTTGCGGTTGTTATTCCTCCTTGTGCAAGGGCGGGGACCACTGTAAGCATTCGAAAATTTACTCAATCTAAAATGACATTTAAGGATTATGTGGCCTCGGGCTCGATCAGCGCCGATGCGGCTCAGTTTTTAGATATCTGTGTTTTTTTAGGAAAAAACACACTCGTGAGCGGCGGAACAGGCTCGGGTAAAACAACGTTACTGGCGCTATTAAGTTCTCGTATACCAAAAAATCAACGGATTATTGTGATTGAAGATTCAAGCGAGCTTAAAATTCAGCATGACCATGTTGTGTTTTTTGAAACCAAACAAGCCGATGCCATGGGACGCGGTGAGGTCACGATTCGGGATCTTTTAAAAAGTTCACTTAGACTTAGGCCCGATCGCATTATTGTAGGAGAAGTTAGATCTGCTGAAGCTCTCGAGCTTATTCAAGCTATGAATACGGGCCATAAAGGATCAATGGGTACCGTGCATGCTAATTCTCCTGATGATGCAATGGTTCGTTTAGAGGCATTGGCCTCAGGTGGAGATGGTAAGCTTTCCGAAAAGGCTTTGCGTTACCAAGTGGCATCAGCTATTGAAATAGTTATTCAGATAAGCCGTTTAGCTGATGGTTCGCGCCGCATTACGGCGATTTCTGAGGTTTTAGGTTTTGACGACAAAGGCAACTATCGAGTTGAGCCCATTTATCTTATGGGCCGACTGCAAAAAAGTGCGGAAAGTCAATCAGGTGGGGGAAATGGACTTCTTGTAGGTCAACTTATGCCTACAGGTCATATCCCCACTTTTATTCAAGAAATTTCTGATCATAAGTTACCATTTACGGCCGCCAAGTTTATTTCTAAGCGCTAAAAAATAGGCATTTTCTTTAAAAGAGCGAGTGAGAGCCCTTAGAGGTGTTTAATGCATAGATAGCACGTAGCTTTTTCTTTATGGGCCACCTCGTCATGAATGAGGTCAATTAAACTTTATTTGTGTGTTACTGGACGGAGCTTCATCGGATAGTTGCCTATTTTTCTGCAGTATAAAATTTTGTTTCTGATAGTTAAAAATCTATCAATAGTTGAGTGACTAAGGTTAACTAGTTGATGCTGAAAAAACTTTGCACAGAGATTACTACTCAAAGATAAAAGAAATGCTCCTCGAAGGAATCTTCCCCATGTTTTTAGCAAGTGTAAGTCAATGCGCCAGTTTGAATCACTTTTTTGGTAGTAATATTTATGAGGCAATTCGATTCTGTATTATTTTGCTACAATCTATACCTTTGTGTAGGTGCCTGATTGCAGAAATATTTTAATGTGATATCCTTAAGTTGAATCGGGGTATTCAATTTTTTATTTTAAGGGGGATTATCATGAAAGTTCGTTCAACAAAGATGTTACTACAGTTTTTTGTCCTAGTCATACCATCTATGGCTTTGCTTTCTTCTTTTCAAAATTGCTCAGGTTTTTCTGAATTGTCATCTCCTAGTGAAACGCCAACAAGCGAGATGTCTTCTGGTAACGAGAGTTCTAGTAATTTAATATCTAGAAACTTTTCTGAAATTGAAATGACTGAGTCTATCATTCAGATTTACGTTGCGGCCGTTCAGCGTCCACCCGAACTCAGCGGCTTCAACTATTGGTTGAAAGAAGCTCAATCCAGAAAAAGTTCCCATGAAATAGCCTCGATTATTTTTAGTTTAGATGGGGTCAAAGCCATCTACCCAGCCACCATGAGTAGCTCTGACTTTGTTACGGCGATTTATCATAACGTTTTTTCTAGGGATCCCGACGACGAAGGGTTGAACTACTGGGTTAAATCACTTGAAAGTGGCCGTGATCGGGGTCGCTTAGCACTAGAAATGGTTATGGCGGGTCTTCATACTGCCGATGGCACGCCAGGCAAATCTATCATTGTCAATCGAATGGACTTTTCCCGTTATGCACTAGAACAACAACAGTCGAGGGGTAACGACGTATCCCCTGACAATCTCAAAGCGGTTTTTGCCATGGTAAATGAAAATAGACTATCCGTGGAGCAGGCTAAAAGCTCCTTGGCTAGCTTTCTTAATTTGCCGGCGACAAATGGTGAGATCATTGTTGCTTCCATTTATAGCGATGAAGACTCGAGCACTAATGTTAAAACATGTCAAACGATTCATTCAAATCCTAGTATTAAAAATGTTGGTTACTTTGATGATGCCGATTATAGCTCGTGCAGTAGTAATGGCAATCCTGAGTGCATTAATGGATCGACAGCAATTAGAATTGCCGAGACACCTGTAAACTCAACCAAAACTAAACATCAAACTGTTTGTGTTAAAGATGATCCCAGCCAAGGATTTAGAATTGTAGCTACTATTTATAGTAAGCAAACCAGCTCAGGTAATGAGTGTTTAACATCTGAAAATAGCAACGCTTTAAAAGTGGGCTACTTTGATAAGGGTGGTTATTCGCAGTGCACAAGTGAGGGAATACCTATGTGCTTGAAGGGGGCAAAAAAAGTGGTACTGTCTAACAGCTTGCAGATTATAGGGGATTCTGTTGTGCCAATAAGTCAAGGTGGCTCTATTAAATATTTCACAGGTTGTATTATTAACGACTATATAAAATCGAAAATTGTGGCTAATATATCAAGTCAAACAATTTATGTGAATGGCAAAGCAACTGATAGCTGTTCAGTTACATATGATTCAGGAAGTTATGCAACGTGTGATAACAATATTCCCCTTTGCAAAAATGGAGCATACAAAGTTGTTACTAATCAGACAGCAAGTGGTAACACCTATTATTATAAGACTGCTTGTATGATTGATTCAAAAGAATATCAAAAAGCTTCTTTTTTAAGATAACCTGTGAATTAAATTAAGTTATAGAAGTTTTAATAAAAGTTAGATGTAAATGCCTTTTCTATTGAAATAGTTATTCAGATAAGCCGTTTAGCTGATGGTTCGCGCCGCATTACGGCGATTTCTGAGGTTTTAGGTTTTGACGACAAAGGCAACTATCGAGTTGAGCCCATTTATCTTATGGGCCGACTGCAAAAAAGTGCGGAAAGTCAATCAGGTGGGGGAAATGGACTTCTTGTAGGTCAACTTATGCCTACAGGTCATATCCCCACTTTTATTCAAGAAATTTCTGATCATAAGTTACCATTTACGGCCGCCAAGTTTATTTCTAAGCGCTAAAAAATAGGCATTTTCTTTAAAAGAGCGAGTGAGAGCCCTTAGAGGTGTTTAATGCATAGATAGCACGTAGCTTTTTCTTTATGGGCCACCTCGTCATGAATGAGGTCAATTAAACTTTATTTGTGAAACGGGTTTGTTTTGAAGTAGCTTTAAATTACTTATGCAAGTCAGTTGTAAACTCTCTCGAACAATTATTTTATTTCTCGAAAATCAGGGTTTTGATACCACTGATTTTTTAATTGATATTCCGTGGAGCGAGTCTGTTTTGACGGATTCAGGTCAGTGGCTTTCGGCTCATCAAATGGAAGATTTTTTAAGCCGAGTTTTAGTTTGTTTAAAAGATAAATCAAATATTAAAAATCAAGAGGCCTTTGCAATCCTAACTCAAGCGGCTCATTTATCAATCGAGCATAGAAGTTGGGGTATCTTAGACAGTGTTTTAAGGATGATGCCCGATATTCATGAGGTTTGGCAAAACCCCTCAAAGCTTTTAGGACATTTTATTTCGCCCGAACCAAAGGTTACCCTGTTACAAAAAAAAGTTTCTAGTGTTGAGTATCAAACTCAGGTTCATTTGGATTTATTCCCATTAACTTTTGAACTTTTAAAAAGGTCACTTGAAGTGTTACCCAAATATATGGGGCATGGACTCGGTCATTGCGAGTGGACTTCTGAAAAATTATTATACTCATGGGATTCGCTAGCTCAATCGGTAGAAGGTGTGAGTGAGGTTCCTTATAAAAATGATCATGCCGAAGCTAATTTTGAAGGTGGTCAATCGGGAGATCCTAGTTTAGCCGCTGTTAAAGCGGTTCAAAATGTTTTTGCTCAACAAAGTGTAGCTCAACAAAAAGCGGCTTATTACAACTCAGGACAACACAACTCAGCACAATACAATTTAGCAGAACCTAATTCAGCAGAACCTAATTCGTTAGAGCTTAACTTAGTTGAGCAAAAAATAGTTGAGCAAAAAATAGTTGAGCAAAAATTACCCAAGTTAAATCCCCATTCTTTCAACCCACAAAATGCGGCCAATGGCCATTTAGCTCAACCTATTATTTCCGAAAGTGAAGTGGCCTTAAGTAATGAAGAAGCTCTTTTTCACTCGTTAAGTTTAAGTCCCGAAGCCTTCAGGGAAATGGTGGCTGTTGTTGAAAAGCCTATGAAACCCCAAAAACGAAGGGTTCGAAATTTACCCTTGGCTGATGGTAACCCCCATCCCCATCCCGAGCAGTTAGATATGCTTCATCAATCAGATGTGTTACAGCAATCAGATGTATTACAGCAATCAGAAAGGTTTTTACAATCGGAAGGGGATCAGGGAAAGGCAACGAGCGAAGCTCATACTTTAAGCGAAAACACATTGAGCTCAGATTTAAAACAAACCGAAGATCTTGAGCTGTTACAGCAAAATCTAAATCGTATTTTAGATTTTTTTGTGAGAGCAAGCCAACTTGTTACCTTGCTTGGTAACCAAAAGTCTCCGGCTACAGAGCGTTGGATGAAGCGTCTTCAATGGGAAAAAGTCAGACAGGAGTTTCCTCATCTTGTCGAAGACAGTGTGCAATTATTAACTGAATTAAAAAACCAAAAAAAGGAGAAATAAAAATGTCAGAAATTAATGCAATCAGGGCCAGAGAAGTTTTAGATAGTCGCGGTAACCCAACAGTTGAAGTTGAGGTTATGACAACTCAAGGAGTTGTGGGCCGTGGAATGGTTCCTTCAGGAGCTTCTACAGGAGCGTTTGAGGTTTTAGAACTTAGAGATAACGAAAAAAACCGATATATGGGTAAAGGCGTTCAAAAAGCGATTGCTCATGTTGACGAAGAAATTGCCCCCGAAATTTTAGGTTTTGAAGTGAGTGATCAGCAATCAATTGATCAAATGCTTATCGAGCTTGATGGAACCGAAAATAAATCACGCCTAGGAGCTAACGCTATTTTAGGCGTTTCGTTAGCCTGTGCCCATGCCGCAGCCAGCGAATTAGGGTTACCACTTTATAAGTATTTAGGCGGAGCCATGAAAATGCGGTTACCTGTGCCACTAATGAATTTAATTAACGGCGGAGCTCATGCCAATAATGGATTAGAAATTCAAGAGTTTATGATTGTCCCCATGGTTGATGGATCATTTAAAGAAAGCCTAAGGGCTGGGGCCGAAATTTTTCATACGCTTAAAAAAATTCTTTCTGATAAAGGATTAACAACGGCCGTGGGTGATGAAGGTGGTTTTGCTCCTAAGTTAGAAAACAATCAAGCCGCCCTTGATTTACTTATGCAAGCTATCGAAAAATCAGGTTACCGAGCGGGTGAGCAAATTGGACTAGCTTTAGATGTAGCGGCAACTGAGTTTTATCAAGATGGATTTTATCAATTTGAAGGCAAAAAAAGAACTTCTGAAGATATGATTGCCCTTTACGAGGGTTGGGTTGGACGTTACCCACTTGTCAGTATCGAAGATGGATTTTCAGAAGAAGACTGGACGGGTTGGCAAAAGGCTACTCAAGCTATGGGCTCAAAAGTTCAATTAGTTGGGGATGATTTATTTGTTACTAATCCTATAAGATTGGCAAAGGGTATCCAAACCGGAGCGGCCAATGCCCTGTTGGTTAAAATGAATCAAATTGGGACCATTACCGAAACGTATGTGGCGACCCAGATGGCTCAAGATGCAGGTTACCGCACGGTTATGTCTCACCGTTCAGGCGAAACAGAAGATTCATCACTCGCTCATTTAGCGGTTGCTTTTGGTTGTCAGCAAATTAAAACCGGAAGTTTGTCTAGATCTGACCGTGTAGCTAAATATAATGAGTTACTAAGAATTGGTGAAGATCTAACGTTTTCTCAAAAAATTGTTGGACCTACTTATTGGGGCAAAGGGGCCTTTAGAAAATAATGAGTTTGATTATACCTATTAACAACAAAACTCCCCGTTTAGGCCAGGGAGTTTATGTAGCTCAAAATGCAACCCTGATCGGGGATTTGTCCATAGGAGATGAATCCTCGATTTGGTTTGGAGTGGTTATTAGGGCTGATGTAAATCAAATTGAAATCGGAAATAATACGAATATACAAGATGCGACGGTTATTCATGCCACCTATCAAACCCATTCTACATGGATCGGAGATAACGTGACTGTTGGGCATAGCTGTTTACTTCATGGATGCAAAATTGGATCATATAGCCTTATTGGCATGGGTTCAATTGTAATGGATGGAGCCGATATCGGGGACTATAGTCTGGTCGGTGCGGGCAGCCTTGTTACCGAAAGAAAAAAATTTGAGCCTTATAGCCTTATCGTGGGTCGTCCTGCTGTTTTTAAAAGAAAGTTAACCGATCAAGAAGTCCAGGCGCTTAAACAGTCTGCCAAAAATTATTTACTCTATAAAACTTGGTATACTTAAGGACTTTTTTTATTAATTTGTTATTAAGGAGGATACAAGTTTATGAGTCTACTCGAAGAAACATTTACATTTGATGATATTTTGTTGGTACCTGCATTTTCGGAGGTCTTACCAACGGCAGTTTCAACAAAATCACTTTTTGCTAATAATCTATTTCTTGAAACCCCTATTTTATCTTCAGCGATGGATACCGTTACCGAAAGTCGTATGGCCCGGGTTTTGGCACAGCTGGGAGGACTTGGGATTATTCATAAAAACTTATCAATCGAAGATCAGGCCTTTGAGGTAGAAAAAGTTAAAAAATATGAATCCGGAATGATCACTGATCCTATAACTTTAGGCCCTAAGGCCTTAGTTGGGCAAGCTGTTGAGCTCATGCGGAGATACTCGATTAGCGGAGTTCCGGTCACTGTAAATAAAAAATTAGTCGGAATTTTAACTAATCGCGATCTGCGCTTTGAAACTAACATGAATCAACCTATCGAAAATTTAATGACCAAAGATAAGCTAGTAACAGTACCGGTTGGCACAACTTTGCATGAAGCTAAACTTATTTTGCAAAAATATCGAATAGAAAAACTGCCGGTTGTTGATAATGATGGTTTTTTAAAAGGACTTATTACTATTAAAGATATCGAAAAAGCTCAAAACTATCCAAAAGCCACAAAAGATCAACAAGGCCGGCTTGTTGTGGGAGCGGCTATTAGCGTCGGAAAAGAGGCTATTGCTAGGGCCCAAGCCTTGGTGGCTAAAGGGCTTGATGTTTTAGTTATTGATACCGCCCATGGGCATAGTCAAAATGTGATTGTTACTTTAAATGAGTTAAGAACTCTATTTCCTGATTTAATATTAGTCGCAGGAAATGTGGTAACAGCAGAAGGGACTCAGGCGCTTTTAAAGGCTGGGGCTAATGTTGTAAAAGTTGGAGTTGGGCCTGGTAGCATTTGTACCACTCGCATTGTTGCCGGAGTCGGGATGCCTCAGGTTTCGGCTATAATGGAGTGTTCAAAAATGGCCAAATCAATGGGGGCAACCATTATCGCTGATGGCGGAATTCGATTTAGTGGCGATATCAGTAAAGCCATTGCCATGGGGGCCAGCACCGTTATGATTGGCAACCTTTTAGCGGGTACCGAAGAGTCCCCGGGCGAAACGATTTTGTACCAAGGACGAACGTATAAACTTTATCGGGGTATGGGCTCACTTGGTGCTATGTCTAAGGGTTCTAAAGACAGATATGGTCAGTCAGATGTTTATGATGAAAGTAAGCTTGTTCCTGAAGGGATCGAAGGCCGAGTGCCTTTTAAAGGTTCAGCGGCAGGAGTTATTCATCAACTGGCCGGAGGATTAAGGTCAACGATGGGTTACCTTGGGGCTCAAACGGTTGAGCAAATGCAAATAAATCCAAGGTTTGTTAAAATTTCGCAAAATGGAGTTAAAGAATCTCATGTTCATGATGTGAGTATTGTTAAAGAGGCTCCAAATTATAGAGCGGATTGGTAGTATTATATGAAATTAAATGAGGGTTTTGTTATTATTGATTTTGGTTCGCAGTTTACTCAATTGATTTGCCGTAGACTTCGAGAGTTAGGCTATTTTGCTGAAGTTTTACCTTATACGGTAACACTTGAAAAAATTAAAAAACATCAACCCAAAGGTATTATTTTATCAGGCGGTCCTTACTCTGTTTTTGAATCAGATGCTCCCCAGTTTGATATTTTGGAACTCGAAAAACAAGCTCCTCTACTGGGTATTTGTTATGGGATGCAGTTAATCGCCCATAAAAAAGGGGGAGTTGTCGAAAAAAGTTTGGTTAAAGAGTATGGCCATACGACAATTTCTTGGTCCTCTGAGACTCAAATTTTTAAAGGGTTACCTCTAAATCAAGAAGTATGGATGAGCCATGGCGATATTGTTAAATCAGTACCTTCTGGATTTAAAATAACAGCTGTGACCCATAATCAGTTACCAGCCGCTATGGAGTCAGACCGAATTTGGGCGACGCAGTTTCACCCTGAAGTCTCGCACACTCAAAATGGAGACCATATTTTTAAAAGGTTTGCTGAGCTTTGTCAGGCTAAGCCTAATTGGAGCGCTAACACGGTGGGTGAGGGCTTAATTCAAGATATTAAAGATTTAGTTAAACAAGGGGATGTGTTGTGTGCCCTTTCAGGGGGGGTGGATTCGTCGGTAACAGCTATGCTACTCACTCGGGCCTTAGGGGCAGAAAGGGTTCATTGTGTTTTTGTTAACAATGGACTTTTACGAAAAAATGAATACGAAAATGTGTTAAAAATGTATCACGAAATAGGACTTCATGTCATAGGGGTTGATGCGACCTCGTTATTTTTAGAGCAGTTAAAATCGGTGGTTGACCCCGAACAAAAACGAAAAATTATTGGCCGCTTATTTATTGAAGTATTTGAAGATCAGTTAACTCATTTGCCTCAAGTCACATGGCTTGCTCAAGGGACCCTTTACCCAGATGTTGTCGAATCAGTTAAGCCTTTTGGGGGGCCAACGCAAACGATTAAATCACACCATAATGTGGGGGGTTTACCTCAAAATATGAAACTTAAAATTATTGAGCCTTTAAGATGGCTTTTTAAAGACGAAGTCAGGCGCCTTGGATTATATTTAGGGTTACCCAAACCCATGATCGAAAGGCACCCATTTCCGGGGCCAGGTTTAGCCATCCGAATTATTGGTGAAGTATCGGCAGAATCCTTAGAAATTGTTCAAAAAGCAGATCAAATATTTATTGATATGCTTAAAGAGCATGATTTGTATCATAAGATTTGGCAGGCTTTTTGTGTTTTGTTACCGGTGCAAACCGTAGGGGTGCAAGGAGATGGGCGTACTTACGAGCAAGTTTTAGCCTTAAGAGCCGTTACTAGCCGTGACGGGATGACTGCGGACTGGTATGATTTTGAACCCGCATTTTTAAAAAAATTAAGTAACCAAATTACCAATCAAGTTTCAGGTATTAACCGTGTTGTCTATGATATTACTTCAAAGCCCCCAGGTACAATCGAGTGGGAATAAAACCAGTGGAGATAATTCCTGTAGAAG
>DYOP01000046.1:12195-18384 GCA_020720425.1 Bdellovibrio sp.
GCCCCCAGGTACAATCGAGTGGGAATAAAACCAGTGGAGATAATTCCTGTAGAAGGCAATCCCGTAGAGGTCAGTCCCGTAGGAGCCTGGTGATATGAGTTCCTTTGTTCATCTTCATGTTCATAGTGAATACTCATTACTTGAGGCAGCCGCCGATATTAAATCAATGGTTAAGGCCGCAGCTCACATGGAGCAAAAAGCACTCGCCTTAACTGATCATGGAAATATGTACGGAGCGATTGAACATTTTTTTGCTTGTAAAGATGCCGGCATTAAGCCCATTTTGGGGCTTGATGCTTTTATGGCGCCCACTCTTTGTACCGAAAAACCTCAAGGTTATAAGATTGATCAGCTTCGAAACCCAAGCCAGTGCACCTTATTGGCCACAAGTTACCAGGGTTACCAAAGTCTTTGTGAGCTCTCAAGTCGTAGTTTTTTAGACGGATTTTACTATCGTCCTCGTATTGACAAAGAACTTTTAAAAATGTTTTCAACCGATTTGATTTGTTTAACCGGAGGCCAAAGAAGTTATTTTTATGATTTATTTGTTACCAAAGGTCCCGATCTAACTTTAGAAACGATAAAAGAATTTAAAACTATTTTTCCGGAAAGTTTTTACCTAGAAATTAACCGTTTATCTCGCCCCTTAGAGCAAGAATATGAGCTTTTTTTAGTTCAAGCCTCTCAGTTATTAAATTTACCATTGGTTGCCACAAATGATGTTCATTATCTGACAAGCCCCGAGGCAAGGGCTCAGGACGTATTATACTGTATCGGAAATAATTATTTGCTTAAAGATAACCAGCGTCCTCGTATGCCAGGAGATCAGTTTTATTTAAAATCCTATCAAGAGATGTTACTTAAATTTAAAGATCATCCTGAATACTTAGATGTTACTAACGAAATTGCAGACCGAGTTAACATTGAGTTTAAATTAAAAGACTCTCAGGGCAAGCCCATCTATCATTTGCCAGGCTTTCCGACTCCGCAAAATCAATCTGACTATGATTATATTAAAGATCAATCCCATATTGGGTTACTTGAACGTTTTAAAGTCACTCATCCTAATCAAAATTTAACACCTGAGTTTTTAGCTCCCTACTATGACCGGTTAAAGTACGAGCTTGAAATTATTAATCGAATGGGGTTTAACGGTTACTTTTTAATCGTATCTGATTTTATTAGATGGGCTAAAGAACAAGACATACCTGTTGGCCCAGGGCGTGGTTCAGGAGCTGGGTCGTTAGTGGCCTACAGCTTAGGGATTACCGATGTTGACCCGATCGAATATAAGTTACTATTTGAAAGATTTTTAAATCCCGAACGTATCTCGATGCCCGATTTTGATATCGATTTTTGTCAAGATAGGCGTTCCGAAGTGATTCAATATGTGACTCAAAAATATGGTCAAGAGGCGGTTTCGCAAATTATCACCTACGGAAAACTTCAATGTAAAGCGGCTATTAAAGATGTTGGTCGAACCTTAGGGATGAGCTTTTCAGAAGTAGACCGTATTACCAAGCTTGTGCCCGAAAAGCTGGGTATCACAATTAAAGAAGCTTTAAAGCTTGAACCAAAATTAAATGAACTTATCGAAAGCGACCCTCAAGTTGCCAATTGTATAGAGCTCGCTCTTATGGTCGAGGGCTATGTTCGCCATGCGGGGATTCATGCCGCCGGTGTCGTTATTGCTGATGGCCAAATTAAAAAATTTGCTCCTCTTGCTAAAGCCAGCGGGGGAGAGAGAATTGTTCAATACGATCTTAAGCATGCCGAAAAAATTGGCCTAATAAAATTCGACTTTTTAGGTCTTAAAACCTTAACCCATATTCAAAGGGCTCTTAAATGGGTTGAAATAAATCACAAGGTTAAAATTAAAAGTCATGAGATTCCCGTTAATGATAAAGGAATTTATGATCTTATAGCTGCAGGTGACACTTTAGGGATATTTCAATTTGAAAGTGAAGGAATCACCGATGCTATTAAAAAAATAAAACCGACCAATTTTTATGATATCACTGCGATAAATGCTTTATATCGACCAGGTCCTATGGCTATGATCCCTACTTTTACTCTTCGTAAAAACGGTCAAGAGCCTGTTGAATATTTATTTGATGAGTTAAAAGACGTTTTGCAAGAAACTTTAGGTATTATTGTTTATCAAGAGCAGGTGATGGCCATTGCTGCAAAAATTGCGGGTTACTCATTAGGCGAAGCCGATATGTTAAGACGAGCTATGGGTAAAAAAATTAAATCAGAAATGGATCAGCACCGCATTCGATTTTCTGAAGGTGCCAAAAAAAATGGTTTTGACGAAAAAAAATCAGAAGAGCTTTTTGAACTTATGTATAAGTTTGCCGATTATGGGTTTAATAAATCTCATGCAGCGGCTTATTGCGTAATATCAGCTCAAACGGCATGGATTAAATGTTACTATCCCGTTGAGTTTTATGCCGCTCTTTTATCGACAGAACTTTCTGATACCGATAAGATTGTGAAATACTCTAAGGATGCCCAAAAACATGGGATTCAAATAAGTCCTCCTCATGTTAATTTCTCAAGTTATGAGTTTACCCCTTTAAAAAATAAAATTTATTTTGGTTTAGGGGCAATTAAAGGGATTGGCGAAAATGTGATTGCTGAAACTATTAAAGCTCGGCAAGGTCTTAAAAACAATCAATTTGAATCATTAAATCAATTTTTTGAATCGGTCGATCCAAAAGTTTTAAATAAAAAAACCTTAGAGTCTTTAATAAAAGCCGGAGCGCTTGATGACTTTGGCTACCACAGGGCACAGCTTTTTAATGGGTTTTCTGTTTTAGCCGATCGGGCTTTAAAAAAGTTTAAAGAAAAGCAATCGGGACAAGGATCATTATTTGATTTAATCCAAGACGAATTGACTTCTGATGTCGATATTCAAGACTCACCTGAGTGGTCACGTATTGAGCTTTTAAAAAAAGAAAAAGAGGTGCTTGGGTTTTATCTTTCTGATCATCCCCTAAATGGATATGAAAGTTTTATTAGGGCTTTGGCAACAGCTCATTTTTCGGAGTTACCAAGGATTCAAAAAGAATACGAACAAAGCTCAGTTCGTTCAAATAATCCTCAAAAATATGATTTCAGAAACAAAGAAGCCAACAAAAAAAAGGTATTACTCGCTGGTATTATAAGTGAAAAGCGAGAGTTGGTAACAAAAAAAGGCACTCGGATGGCCTTTTTAAAAATCGAGGATTTAACAGGGGATGTGGCGTTGGTAGTATTTCCTGATGTGTATGATAAAGTAGCTGATATCATATCATCAGAGTTGCCGTTGTTTGTTTCAGGTTACCTCGAGTCCGAGTCCGACTCAGACTCAATAAAAGTGATTGTTGATAATATTGAGTTATTTGAAAATGTTATATCTAAAATTAAAAGGGTGAGCATTTATTTAGACAAAATTGAACCAGATCAATACTCAGTTCTGTTTGATAGTTTAATGGCTTACCAAGGTAAAACGCCTATAGATATCGTTTATGAGCAATCCCCCCACGACAGGCTTATTTTTGAGCTCGATCAACCTCTTTTTATTTCGGTAACCTCTGAATTTATAGAGCATATCCAAAAAAAAATAGGTCACACTCAATTTATGGAACTTAAATGATATACTTAGCAAAAGTTTTATTTGAGTCATATGTTTATTTAAATCTATATCACTTTATTTTATTTCATTTTAAATTATTTCTGTTTAAGTTAATTCAATTTAAAACTTCGCAATTTAAAATTTCTCAATTTAAAATTTCTCAGGTTAAACTTTATAAAGTCATATCATTTAATGGATTATTTTAAATTGAATTATTTAATAAACGAGGTTTTTTGATGGCTCAATCTTACAATAAAAAGATAGTAACACCTCAAGTGATTCTATCATTTTTTATTCTCGTTTTTTTGGTTTTAATCTCTTTTTTTTATATTGATAGCCCCCTTTGCTTTTATTATAGACAAGCCAATCTTCAATCATTTGTTCAACTGGCTGGTCAGTTAACTCAATTGGCTGAATCACATTGGTATTTTTATTTATCATTTTTGGCAATGGGAGGGGGGTTAGTTTTTAATAAAATCAAAAGTCGTTATCACACATTTCATCAGTTAAATGACAAGACTCTTTTTAGTCCAGCAAATGGGGTTAAAGCAGATAGCAATGCAGAAGTTACTCAGTATTTGAGAATTAAAAATTCTCAAAGTGGTAATCAAATATTTGAATGTGTATTTTTTAACTCTCTTTATGCTTGGGGAAAAAAATTATTTTTTTCTTTAATTCTCAGCGGGCTTGCTGTTCATGTTGTTAAAATTGTTCTCGGTAGATTAAGGCCCTATATCGAGCCAGGATGTCAAAGTGATCAATTTAATATGTTTACAACAAACTATCAATTTCAGTCTTTTCCCTCAGGGCACTCTCAGGTCAGCTTTACAGTGGCCACTTTTTTTGCCTTTTATTTAAGCTCCTTTAAAATAAATGGCCTATTTAAAAAAACAATAATCTTTTCATTTTATTTATTATCCGCTATTTTGGCTTTTACTCGAGTGGTAACAAAGGATCACTTTCTAAGTGATGTTGTTATGGGCTCTTTTCTGGGTTGGTATGTAACTTACTTATACCTTTCCAAAAGGCCATAAACCTATTTTAGCACTTTATGGATTACTCAAAATAATGAAGGTTACTAATAACTCAACATCAAAAAGACTAAAAACAAGTCTAAGGGTTTATAAGTTGAATCAGTTTATTTTTTTTTGAAGGAGGGTAGCCGATTTCAATGGTCGCTAAGGCCGATTTTTTAAGCTTTATAAATGAGTCTGTTTTTTTTGCTAATAAATAACTGATTAGTAGTCCTAAAAAAGGCTCATGGCCCACAAATAAAACAGTTTGATCTGATTTAATTTGATTTAATTTAATTTGATTTTTATACCAAAACAAAAAAGGTTTTATTGGCTTATTGGGAGTCATTAGATCAGTGGTAATAAGTTTTTTGATTTTTAATTTTTTTTGCGAAATTTGAGCCGTATGCAGGGCTCTTTCGTAAGGTGAGCTAATAATTAAATGAGCTGAACTTAATAGTTTTTTATTGTCGTTTAATACAGATTTTAAGACCTTTATCCCTTTTGGAGTTAAAGGTCTTTTTGAGTCATCAGGGTTATTTTGAGCAAATTCAAATCGGTCTTGAGCGTAAGCATGTCGTAATACAAATAAAAGATGAGATGAAGAACTCATTAAATATCGCTTTTTATAAAACGTTACATGGGGATTGTTGAATATGAACAATAAGCGGGATCTTGTTTGCACTGAGCTTCTTGTTCAATAGACATATCAGGGCTAACCTCTCCGCCATATTCTTGTGCACACCTTGCGATACATTGTCTAAGAGCGTATCCAGGACGTTCATAGGCAAGGCAGGCTTCAACACATTGCTTATGTTTTTCGTCTTGGCTTAGCATGGCAACTTGAGTGCCGCTAGCAAATGTTACCGAAGATGTTTGGATTAATAAACTGGCTAATAGTGCTGAAACCATGGATGACTCCTTTTTTAATTATTAAAAATCAAATCTTTAAGAAATAATCAATTTAATTTTTTAAATTAAAAAGGTTTTACCATGATAGCGCCGGATTTGCCAAACCTTATCGAAATTTATATTTTTTATAGGATGAAATTAAAAAATCTGTCTAATAAATAGCTATTTATATAGCAAATTATATAGCTCTATATAAATTGCTATATAATTTGCTTCTTAAGCTAATAGACATCTTTAATTTTAGTATTGAGTTACATTTAATGCTTAGTAATTCCTAACGCTTTAGCCCTTTAGCCCTTTAGCCTTTTAGCCTTTTATTTATTTTTTGCTTAATATAGACGTAGTGTTTAAGTGGATGTGTTTAATGCTTAAATGCTTAAATGTTTAAATCCTTCAATCCTTTTAATCCTTAAACTAATAAAACTCTAAAATTCTAAAACTCTATACTCTAAAACTCTAGGCTCTCCGTTTTTTAGAAGGGGGTGTGTTTTGCCAAGCCAATTGGAAGGCTCCAAAACCTGTGAGTTGTGTCAACATACCGAGAGATTAAATCCATAATGAGGGTTTAATAGATTTGATGCTAAGAAAAGCATTGCTCAGATCAAAGGTGAGCCAATCCTTTTATCCTTGAGGCACGGCCATCCA
>DYOP01000007.1:0-7941 GCA_020720425.1 Bdellovibrio sp.
ATTTAATTATTATTTAGGAATTTATAATTAATTCAAGAAGAATTATGCTTTTTTATATCGATTTATGCTTCTTAAATCGAGACGTCTATGAAAGCTCTTTAATGATATTTAAATCAGATGGATGACTCAGATTAAACACGCGAGCATTTGGATTAATTTTTTTAAATAATCCCGACAACACTTTTCCGTGGCCGATCTCAATTGCCCCGCTAAGCCCTTGGTTAGTGAGGTTTTGAATAGATTGCATCCATAAAACAGGCTTATAAATTTGCTCAATTAGATTTTGTTTTATTGTTTGGCCATGAGTGTGAGCCTTAGCATCTATGTTTTGGATAATTGGTATTTTAGCATCAGAAAAATTAAGGCCATCTAAATATTCGGCCATTTTATTTTGCGCGGGTAACATCATATTACAATGAAAAGGGGCTGATACGGCCAAAGGAATAACTTTATATTTTGGCCATAACTCACTATTAATATAGGGTAAATTTGAATCATTTATATAGGGTTTCGGGTCAAAACTACTTAGGCTTTCAATTGCTTTTTGAAAGCCGCTAACAACAATTTGTCCAGGGCTATTAAAATTAGCACAGCTCAATGCCTCATGACCTAATTGTTTATTAATCACATCACATAGCCATTGAGCCTGTTCAGGGTTAAGGCCCATAATGGCAGCCATTCCGCCTTCTCCGGCAGGTACAGCCTCTTGCATAAGCGTGCCCCTTAGGCGAACAGCTTTAATAGCCTCTGAAAAGGATAAAACATCAGCGGCAACTAAGGCCCCAAACTCGCCTACAGAGTGTCCTGCTACCCATGTGGGCGTATAAATTAATTCACTTTGAAATACCCTAAGTGCCGCAATTGAGACGGTTAGGATGGCAGGTTGTGTGTTATACGTCATATTGAGGGTTTGCTTTGGAGCCGAAAAGCAGAGCTCTGTCATGTCAAATTCAAGAGCCTCCGAGGCCTGGTCAAAAACAAGCTTAGCCTGCTTAAAGTTTTGATATAAAAGCTGCCCCATTTGGGGCTCTTGGCTGCCTTGGCCTGGAAAAATTAAAGCAAATTTAGAAAAAAAAGATGAATTCATAAAATATTTATTTTTAGTACCTTATAAGGCATGACCCAGCGGTTAAGCCGGCACCAAAAGCAGTCAGCAAAATAAGTTGTCCTCGCTGAATTCTTCCGTCTTGAACTGCGGTATCAAATGCAACCGGTACAGTTGCTGCTGATGTGTTACCCATTTCATGTACAATGCTGACCACTTTTTCTTTTGGAAAATCAAAATGGTTAGCAACGGCTTCCATAATTCTCCAATTGGCCTGATGAGGGACTAGCCATGAGACCTGATCACTCGTGACTTGATTGTGCTCTAAGGCTTCTGTGCATACGGCTGACATGGTTCTAACGGCATTTTTAAAAATTTCTCGGCCTTTCATCTTAACAAAATGAAGTCCCTGGTCTAAAACCTCTTGGCTCAGAGGGATTTTTGATCCTCCGGCAGGCAATAAAAATAAATCTCCTAAAGATCCTTCAGCTCTTAAATGAGTGCTTAAAATCACATTAGGGTCGTTGGCATCAGCTCTTTCTAAGATAAAGGCCCCCGCTGCATCTCCAAACAATATACAGGTTTCTCTATCTTTGTAGTTTACAAACCGATGGATAATTTCGGCCCCGATAACTAAAACAGTTTTGTACATTCCTGATTTGATAAATTGATCACCAACTGAGAGTCCATAAACAAACCCTGAGCAGGCGGCAGAAAGATCAAAAGCCGCAATCGGTCGACAGCCGAGCTTATGCTGTAAAACACAAGCAGAGCTGGGCATAACCTGATCGCCAGTAACAGTTGCAAAAATAATTAAGTCAATATCTTGAGGCGTTTTGCCAGCGGCAGCTAAAGCTTTTCGAGCTGCAATTGCAGCCAAATCAGTTGTTGCTTGGTCATCAGCTGCAATGTGGCGTCTTTCAATACCTGTGCGCTCTCTGATCCATTCATCATTGGTCTCAACTAGCTTTTCAAGATCAAAGTTAGTTAATACCTTTTCAGGAAGATAAGAGCCTGTACCTGTGACTTTAGAGCGAAACATAAAAAATTAAGCCTCAGAAGTTGCTGCTGAAGCTTTCTTCTTTGGAGCAATAATTTGTTTACCATTATAGTAATAGGCACCATCAGCCGCTTTAAAGGCATTATGGGGTCTTACATATTCTCTCAGTTTTTTGTCATAGGCCATGCTAGGCATTTCAAGTCCATCGTGGCTTCTTCTCATACCCTTTTTTGATCGTGATGTCTTTTTCTTTGGTGTTGGCATTTTAATCCTCCGTTATCGGCAATAAGCCAAGTAATGTACACAAAAAATTTCATTAAAATCAACCTTTATATTGAGCCTGCTAAAATATTTTAAAATAAAAGAATCCATTGCTATTAATTTCATCAATAAAAAGAGGGCTTTGCCCCCCCCCCGTAGTCACCCTCCGATCAAACAAATGACTTTTTATAGATGCGTCGTTCTTAAAACAAGGTTACCACTCGGGGGCTAGCATGGTATTAGGAACCAAGTTTTATTTTTTTTAGGGCTTCAAAAGGTGATTTTTTTTGAACAGGTTGTTGTCCATCAAGTAAATTAAATTGCTTTAATATATCTTCTGTTGATTTGTGGCACAGAGCGCATTTTCCTTGATTTGTAATCGGGGGGCTTGGGGCCAACGGAATTTTAAGTGCAACTTGTTCGTGAAGATAATCCCCTAAATTAAAAATTTCATTTTCATATTCGAATGATGAAAACTCATCATCCTCTGTTTCGTTAATATTAATATGATGACTATGCTTAATGTCTTCATCGCTAGGCGCTTCTATTTTAGGAATTAAGATATCTTGAAAGTGAAAATTCATTTCAAATTTAAACTCATCTCCACATCGTGAACAGGGTTCGTCCCATTTAGACTTAAAGTAACCTGATATTTGAAAGCTTCCGAGTTGATCCAGGGGGCGCAGGTTGATGCTAACAAAATAAGGGCTACCATGGATTAGATCAGCTAAGGCAAGATCTAATTCGGGATCTTCGTTTTGGGATAAATTCCAGTGGTTACCCTCACGAGGGATGTCGATAATTCTGATTTTCATAAAATTTGCCTTTACCTTATTAAAGCCATTAGTTATGCGAGTTAATAACTTCAATTATTAGCCCACTTAATAAGTTAATAACATAACAACTTAATTCACTTAATTATTTAGCAAATCATCTAATAACTCAAATAACTTAAATATCATTAACTTACTTCTGCATTTGTTATCAGTAGGCATGGGTTGGGTCAACAAAAGAGCTAAAGGTAATTTATTAAAATAAAAGCTATCTTTTTAAGTCATAATTAAAGCTTAAACTGATTCGAGGATCGGTCTGAGTGGCCATGGGGACTTCGTGTTTAATCCAGCTTTCAAATAAAACAAGATCTCCTTCTTGGGGATTAAGAGAATAAAAATTTTGTTGTTCCTTTGGTGTTTTATTTAACAAAGACGGGCGGGTCATAAAAAACATAAACCTAGGATCTTCAAACCTAATCGGCGAGGCCCCTTTGGGAAGTTGAAGATAAAAAGTTCCGCTGATAACAGAGAGGGGGTGGGTATGCCAGGCATGGTAACTTCCTTTTGGCATAACGTTGACCCAGAATCGAGACATAAATAAATTATCAAGGCTAATATCAAGACCTAACATTTTAATATAATTTTTGACGTGTTGATCGATTTTATTTTTTAGCAATAAAAATGGTTCTGTCATCAAGTGAATTTGGTCATAACTTCCATAAGAGGTGTAGCCATTTTTATAATGTTCACTTGACCATTTGGCCCCCTCAATGTCACCAGCGTAAAGGCGTTCAGTAGCATCGGCAAGTTCAGTAAAAAGTTTTGACCTTTTTGAGAGGCATTTAGTTTTATAAATTTGCGTCGAAAATAGAGTCAGTTTTTTTGATTGGTTCATCGCAAGTGCCTCATTTTAATACGTCTAAGGTTTATTCGTTGTCTAAAATATTTTAGACATTCAGGTTAAAAACTTTGCTTAAAGTAACTTAATTTGTATAACAGCTGGACTCTTATTTGCAACATACTCTACTGAAGTCAAGTAGGAGGAGGTTTTATGTACCAATTTTCAAAATTAATTTTATCAGCTACTTTGGTCGTTTTTTCAGGTTCAATTTCATTGGCCCTTGAAAAAGAAAATGCATTTTCTGGATTAAACCAAATGTTAGATGATTCTTTAACAGAAGAATCAGTGGTTAAAAAAGAATATGATAGCGTTGCTAAAATTGAACGATATAAAATCAAAGAGCTTGCTCCTTCAGCTGACGGCAAACAGGTTATATCTTCTGCCGATGATGTTGTTGAAACAATTATTGTGCCTACTGAAAAGCAAGTTAATAAGGGGTTTGTATACAATCATGTCAAGGCATCAAAATCTATAAACCTTCAAGATGAAGAAATATTCGAAGAGTACAAAACAGCAGAACTCGTTCAAGCTCAAAAGCCTATAAAATCAGGATCACAATCACTCAACACAAGGGTTTCAAACTTAAGAGACTAATGGTGATTTTTTTGGGGAATATATGTTTGCAAGGCTTTAGTGTAAAAATGGATATATCCTTGCAAATAAATAGGGTCATTTTTCTGGTGACGCTTTGTAGCTATTGGTAAAAATCATTTTTCAGCACCGACTACCTATAAATCTATTAAACGTTTCGAGCTAGTCTATTAAAAAAGTATGTATTACTAAAAAAGTCTGTCTTCAGTGAGCCTGCAAGACTCCATAATTGCGTAGATTTTAAATAAGTTTGAAAACAAAAAATAGGATAATAAAACCAGTTAACAATAGAGTCAGATTTAAGTTAATTTTAAACTGATTTTGGCTTTTTTTAAGATCAATTTTTAGCCTAGACACTTCTTCTTGTGCGTTTTTAAGTCTTTCTTCTAAATCTCCTAATCCATCCCTACCTTGTTTTTTGACTTGATCAATTTCTTCTGCAAGTTGGGATTGGATGGCCTTGTAGTTTGATGAAATAACCTGATTAATATCATCTTTTGATTTTCCAATAAAATGTTCGGCAGATAGCCCCGGGGTTTTTTGCTCCAGAGTCATATACCATTCTATGGATCTCCAAATATGTGGGGGGACCTGTTCTTGATTTTTAATCCAGCGATTCATGGTGCTTGGGTCAACGAGTAAAAGTTGGGCCATTTGTCTTTGGTTAATACCCAGTGATTTGATTACGGCATCAAGGCTTCCCAACTGTTTTTTTATTCGTTCAGCTTTGGCCTCAAAAGTCATCCTTATTGATGTTTTTGATCTTAATTTTTGGATTGATAAGTCATTTGTATTCATTTTATGAGGATGGCCCCATTATTTGATATTGTAAAGTAAAATATCTATTGTAAAATACATATTTAATAATTGTATTATACAATAGACTAGACTCAAGACTGGCTACGGTTATATATTAAGTCATTAAAAACAAAGGATATTTATCAAACAAATTGGTTTTTATTTAAAATAATTTCAAAAGTCGGTATTATAGTTATTATACTGAGTGTTAAATACTTGATTTTATTTGATTTTATTTTTTTAATTATTTAATCTATTTATATAGAATGTTAAATAATTTGATTTATCTTATAAAAAGATCATCTATTGTTAGGTTTTTATAACTGATTTATGGTGTTTTATTGAGGTGTTTTTATTAATCATTTTTGAAGTTATTTGAATGATTACTTTGGATATGTAGCTATTTTTATGAACAACAGAATGAGGGCAGATTAACAAAGTTTTAAAATCTAACTTTATAGGAAGATAAATTTTTTATCAGAGTTTTAATCTTTAGGATCTAAAAAGGGGATATTTTATGGCCGCAGTCAGGTACGCGATTAATAAAAACAAATATCTGCTTCCCCCTGAAGTGGATCATCTTAATCAAATTCTTAAGGCTCAGTATGGGACTCATTTAAGGGATTGTTTGCTTATCGAGATTGCCTTAAAAACAGGGGCAAGGGCGCAAGAGGTGTTAAACCTACAGGTGAGTGATGTTAATTCTTATGATCAATCCATTTTTATTCGTGGGATTAAGGGGTCTAATGATCGCGAAATCCCTATTCAATTAGAGCTTTTTAATCACTTAAATGAATATATAACACCAAATCAAGGGGCTAGGGGAAAGATCTTTGATATTGGTTATGATAGACTTTTACAAATATGGCACTTTTATAGGCCCGTTTTAAAAACTTTTCATAGCTTAAGGCACACATTTGCCATTCGGTTATACCAAAAAACAAAAGATTTAAGATTAGTGCAAGTCGCCTTAGGACATCGAAATATTACAAATACAATGATTTATGCTGATTATATTTACTCTCAAGAAGAACTTAAAAAGTTTATTTTAGACTAAACAGTCGAGATGTTCGCGATCAATTAAAAATGGAGAGTCCAAAGGTGGCTCAATGAACTGGTATTAAAATATAACCTAGACGATTCTCTTAGACTCATTGCCATTAGATGCAGTTTGTTAATTTATTTCCCTCAGAATACTTACCCAGAGAAAACCTTCTGAGAGAGATCACAGGTGAATGATTCTTTTTATTCTTGAGGGCCCTCAAGCGCATGGATGGCCGTGCCTCATGAATAAAAAGAATTATTCACCTGTGATCGGTATACGCTTTTTTCAGCATTGAGTAAATAGGTAGGGTCGTGCTTATTTTTGATCCAAATCGGAGGGGTTTTATTAAGTGAAAATGATTAGGCGAGATAAATAAAATAGTCTTTTATGGGGTGGGGTTTTGGTAAAAATCATTAAAGCGATTTAAAGCGTCTACAAATGTATCACTGGGTTGGTCTGATGTAGTAAGGGGAAATAGGGTTCTGTGCTCTTGAATTGGCCATTTAGCTCCCCATTTTACGCACCCTTGGATGGCGGCGGCGGCGGCTCTGGTTTGTTCGCAAACAACGCAAGCTTCAAGCTCGATGCTTTCAATTTGAGACCAGCCAAAGGGAAAGTCTATTAAGATGGCTGGAGTGACATTGTCTTTTTCGTGAGATCCTGATTTTGAGCCTGTTAGAGGGGGGCCAAAATGAGAGTGGTAATAGGGTGAGCAAGGGGGGGTATTTTTTTTGCATTTTTTTGCATCTATATCTACATAAAAGCCAGGTTGAATAGATAATTTTTTTTCTTGAATTTGTGTTTTAAATGCATTTCGATCGGCTTGATCCATTTTCCATTCGTAATCTTGTTGGTTATTATCTAAGACTCTAGCAATTTGTATAAAACTTAAATTTTTACAATATTCTGAATTTGAAGAAGCATACCACGATATATTACCGCTTAATACGTCAGGATTTGAGCTAAAAGGATCCTCATCCCATTTTACGAAGGATTGAAATGATCCATTTTTAAGATGTTTAATTTCGCTTATCAAAGCTTGGGGAAATTCGTGCGAAACGGCTCGGTGTATTTTTTGATCTGTATTTTGCACAAGAGGTTTATGAGTGCTGATCTTAGTAGAGTTATTTGATTGAACAGGAGGGCTAGATTGGCAAGCAAAAAGACTCAAGGACAAAAAGCTCACCCAAATTAAATTGTATCTCAGGTTGTATCTAAGGCCTTCAAAATTAAAAATACTTTGAAAACGATAAATAGATGATTTTTTATTGGTCGAACTCAAAAAGGCCATTTTTAACCCTTACAAACACATTAGCTTAAAAACATATCCCGTGCTGCACAAACCCACCCCCTTGATCGCAGGCGCTATCACGTGTGAGGTGCATTCTTAATGATAAAAGAAAAAATGATTTTTAGACAACTTTAATTGAGTTTTATGAAATTAAAACAATAAAAATTAGCAAAAGGGCTAGTTGATATAATTTTTAAACTCAGAACTCAAAACCCTGTACTTAGAATCCTGAACCC
>DYOP01000007.1:8041-12412 GCA_020720425.1 Bdellovibrio sp.
TTATAAAATCTTATAATAAAAGGGCCTTCTTTTTTTCTGTATAATAGTGGTAATCGCCGTCATAAGTAGTCAGTTTATTTTGATCAAGTTCAAAAACGCGTTTGGTTAACTTTCTTAAAAAAAAGCGATCATGTGAAACCATAATAACTGTGCCTTGAAATTGGTCGATGGCCTCCATTAAAAGCTCTCTTGAGGCAATATCCAGATGATTTGTGGGCTCATCAAGGATTAATAAATTTACGGGTCTAGCTAAAATAGTTGCTAAAACGACTCTTGATTTTTCGCCTCCCGATAGAATTGATATTTTCTTTTCGGCCTCTTCACCTGAAAATTTAAAAGCTCCAAGAAGGGTTCTAACGGTTCCAAGCCCCATTGTTGGGATGTGGGCATGGACTTCATCAATGACTGTATTATTGGGATTTAATACATCAAGTGAGTTTTGAGAAAAGTAACCCACTTCAATAGATGATCCAACTTTGCAAACGCCATGGCTAGGATTCGTGTGGCCCGCAATAATTTTAAGAAAAGTTGATTTACCCGCACCATTAACGCCAACAACGGCAATACGGTCACAGCGTTTAATCAATCCCGAGGCGCCTTTAAAAACGAGTTTTTCTTTGCCCGTAGAGGCTGAAGCAGGCCAGATTTTGCCTAAATCTTGAAATTTAACAACCTCATCCCCCCCTCTTGCGGGGGTGGGCCAAACAAACTGAATTTGTCTTTCTTCGGTGGGTATTTCAATGCGATCAATTTTTTCAAGTTTTTTAACTCTCGACTGGACTTGGGCCGCATGGGAAGCTCTAGCTGCAAACCTCGAAATAAATTCTTCTTCTTTTGAAAGCATTTCTTCTTGTCTTTTATGAGCTGCGATTAATTGTTCAAGTCTAAGAGCTCTTTCTTTATCATAAAAGTCGTAATTTCCACCATAAACAGTAATTTGTTGATTTGAAATCTCAATTATTTTAGTGACCAATCGATTCATAAAGTCGCGGTCATGGGAGGTCATAAGCACGGTGCCTTTAAATGATGAAATCCATGATTCAAGCCAAACAATAGATTCGATATCTAAGTGATTGGTAGGTTCATCCATCAATAGAACTTCGGGGTTTTGAGCTAAAACTTTTGCCAAGGCAATGCGCATTTTCCATCCACCCGAAAAGCTCCCCGTGTCGCGATGATAGTCCTCAGGACCAATGCCAAGTCCAGTTAAAATTTCAGCAGCTCTTGATTCGAGATCATAGCCTCCTAATTGTTCAAACTCGGATTGTAGCTCTCCGTAGGTTTCGAGAAGGCGGTTCATGATTTGATCATCTTGAACTTCGCTAAGAGAATGCTCGATTTCTTTAAGTTTTTGTACAATATAATCGATTCGAGGGGAGGCCGATTTGACTTCGTCTAAAGCACTTTTGCCGTGCATATCTTCGATATTTTGCGAAAAGTAAGCAATCCTAATTCTGTCGGGTTTTGAAATGCTACCCTCATCGGGGGATTCTTCTTGAGTGATTAATCTAAAAAGGGTTGTTTTTCCGTTACCATTAGGGCCGACAAGGCCAATTTTTTCGCCCTCATTAAGCTGAAAATTGCCATTTTTATAAAGAGTTTTTTGGCCGTATTGTTTTTTAATTCCTGAAGCTGCAATCATGCCCCTACATAAATGTAATTTTTAATTAATGGCAATCTTAAAATGAGCATCGACTGATGCAGCTTTCATGGGTTAGGGGAATGCGTTTACTCATGCACTCGGGGGTTCCAAGATGCCTTACAATAGAAAAGTCATTTAGCTTAGGAGTAATTGTTTTTAACTGGACTTTAGCAAGGCATGCGCTTTTTGCGTATTCAATAAATCCTGAGCGAAACGTTGATTCTGTAGCTAAATAATCAGATCCTTTAAAATAGTTAAGACCAATTCCTCCCTTAGAACTTGAACTTTGAGCTATGATAAAATCAAAATTTTTATAATTAATTTTTGTTGAGCAATCGGCAGAAGAAATAATGTTTTTAATTCCAAAAGGGTCTTGACCTATTTGACTTATAATAAAAATATGACCATTAATAGCCACAATATCACCTTGTTTTAGGCTTAGATCGGGAGAAATAGAGATTCGGTTTAAGCAAGTCAGCCCATTTTCTTGAGGGTTAATATACGATGCTGAATTCCAAGACCAGGCATCGATAGCTTTAAGATTTCTATTGGCTTTTAGTTTTAATCCAGAAGTGGCCAGTGATGAAAATACAAATCCCGAACAATCAATCCCTAGCTCGTTTGACCCGTTACCCGCATCTTTAAAAAAATTGAGTTCCGATTCGTCTTGTGTGGTGGCATAAGGTTTTCCGCCGTAATCGTAGATAAGTGGGTTACTGTAAATATCAAAGCACTGCTGATATGTTAAAGTGTCTTTAAGGTAGGGTTGGGTGTTTTGAAGTTGTTCGAGGCTGCTAATTTCTCTGACCGAACCTGTTCCACTTGAATGGGTTCCGACGACGGTAACCCCTTTTATTGCAGGACTTTGGGCGTTAAGCGGTAACTGATCGTGAGCTGAGCAACTTTGGTATGCGGTAGCAATAGACCATTTTGCTCCCCAAGCGGCTAATTTTTGCGGGTCATGTGGGTCAATTCCCGAAAAGTTTGGAAACTCATCAAAAGAAAAGGGCTTTTCCGGAAGGACTTCATTTTGGCACTCAAGATTAAGCATTTTAACGTAGCTCTGAACATTTTCAATTAAGACTTTAGCCGTATCATCGAGTGATTGAATAACGGTTTTGTTATAGGCCTTGTTACCAACATCTAGGGCGCTGATTAAATAAATCATCTCGGCAGGGGATTTTGATTGAGCCCTAGCCTCAGTTAAAACAGTTGTTAATAGTTCAGAAAGGGCTAGGTTTAAGTTATTAATTTCAGATTCAGATAAATCTTTTCGATTTAATAAAATATTTTTCACACTCTTGGTAACAAATAGATCTAGCTCATTAGGGTCCGGAAAGGTATTGGTTTGAATTAAAAACTCTTTTACCCCTGCCCATAGGTCTTGCTCAAAATCAGAGCATCCAAGGCCAGATAATGATTGATCTGTCATAGCCTGGTAATTAGAAGCAAATTGGCTTTGACAAGCTGTTACCAAGGTAAATAACAATGAAAACAATAATATTTTTAATTGAGATATGTGATTAAATAAAGCTCTAAATATGTAGGCAGATGTAGATATAGATATATAGTTAGCAGGTGTTGATAAATATTTAAAAGTATTAATACTCAATTTTAAACTAAAAATTAAACTTAATTTTAAGTTGGGTTTAAAGTTGAATTTAAATTTATTTTTATTATTTTCTATGCTTTTCACAGTCTAGGGTTCGGTCACCAGTCCCTGTAACTTAACACTTTTGAATGTATTTTTTTTTGTAGAAATAAGATTAACAAAATAAATCTAAAGTACTTGGTTTGCTCTGTATTTATACTTAAAAAGGGCATAGTTTTGATGATTCTAAAATAGACTTAGGCAAGGCTTTTTATAAAAACGTATCAAAAGCATACATTTTTTTTAACTCGCTTCTGAGTTTTTAACAAATGGCTGCGTGCTTATGGGTGAGCGTTTTAGTGGCCTAGTTGTGAGTAACGGTTATTTGTTAGATTTATTTACAGGGACACGAGTAAAACCGGATCCTCTATTAGGTGTTCTTGCGACTCCTTTATTTACTTGGTCCAATTTTCTACTTTTAAACTAGGCACTCTTTTGAATTCTTTTTCATTGTTAGTTATCAAAATTAAATCGAGAGACAGCGCATGGGCTGCAATTTGACAATCAAATGGCCCAATGGGAGTTCCTAATTTAGCTAAGCGGGCTCTAACTTTTCCAGCAACTTTTGCTTGATCTATGTTCCACGGAAGAATTTCAAATGGAACTATGAAGTCATTTAAGGCATCAAGATTACGCTCGCGATTTTCACTTTTCTCGGCGCCATATACAAGTTCTGACCAAGTAACTGAGGAAAGAGCAATTGTACTGGGATCAACTTTTGAGAGTTTCCTAATAACTTTTATATGATGCTTTCCGAAATAAAGATTTAAACTTCGGGGAAAGTAGGCAATTGCCCGATGAAGTACTGTTCAGTACAGATCGTGGTTATTACTTTTTTTCAACTTCACTTTAATCTTTTTTTATTTTCTAATAGCTTCCAATAGCCACCTTTGTCGGCACCGGCTCGGCTTATGTGCTTGTCTTTTTTTAACTTCATTAAATGGTATTTAACGCCATTTTCTGTAATGTTACCTAAAGTTACAGCAAGCTCTTTACGAGTAATTTCAGGATTGGCTTTTATAAGATCCAAGATTTTCTGGGTAGTTTTCTGGGTAGTTTTCTGGGTAGTTTTCTGGGT
>DYOP01000007.1:12512-25193 GCA_020720425.1 Bdellovibrio sp.
TTTTCTGGGTAGTTTTCTGGGTAGTTTTCTGGGTAGTTTTCTGGGTGCCACCTGGAATATGTGCATTATAAACAGTTGCAGTTTGTACGCTTCTATATTTCTCAGGTCTTTTAAATTCAATTTCAAAAAAATGAGACTCTTGTGAAAAGGTAAAAATCGCAGGTTCACATTCTGATTTTTTAAGCTCTTCTTGAATACGCATAAGGCCAGTGCCTACGCGCTCAACCAAGTTCATTCGACCAAAAAGGTCTGCTAGCAAATCATTTCTACGAGCAGATATTATTTTTTCACCAAGATCTTTTGGGTGCAAGGGTTCGATCAAGCGGCCTGGGTTTACAATTCTGACTTTTTCTGGATAGATTTCAACATAAATGCTGGTGCCAGTCATACTGTAGTTTCTATGAATAAGTGAGTTGGCAACAGCCTCGCGGATTGCAGATAGTGGAATTTCATAAATATCTTTGCGTTTGATGCTTTCAATTTGGCTTCTAACGTTAAGATGCTTTTTAATGAAGTCTATGGCTTCATTAAATTGGGTGATCAAATCATCACGGATATCTCTTCTATCATAAATATGAACTCGTCCAGAGTCTTTAAATGCAACGCAAATTGTTTCAGCATGGAAGATATGCTTTTTAGTTTCTTTTGCAAACATGAGAGCACCAGCGTTGTTTATTTGACCATCAATCAATAGACCCATCCCTCCAAGGAAGTCCTCAAGGTTTTTATTTTTAATTATTAAGTCAATTTTAGTTGAATCAACAAAGTTTTTAACTTTATCCAAAGAAATGTCAGTTATAGCACAATTGTTAGCGGGAGACCGTTCAAAATATTTAGACTGATGATCAGAAAAAAACTTTTTTATCTCTTGGAATTTGAGCTTTTGAGAAAGACCATCAAGCCTTTTGAAATAACCACTTGAACATTGATAGGGTTTTTGATCACCCTCGGGTACGGTAACAACAACTATATTTTCAAGAGACTGAACTTTTACATAGACCGCAGGGTCGCAGTTTCGACCCAGGTCAACGATTTCTGCTTTCAGTTTATTGGATAAGGCTTGACCACAAACTTCGCCGTTATCCTTAACGCCAATAAGAATTTTTCCGCCATATGAATTGGAAAAAGCGACAATGTCTTGAGCAATTTTGGGAGAGTACTGTTCTTTAAACTCAACAGTAAGCCCTTCTCCTTCTTTGATTAAGAATATAAGTTCATTAGGTTTTATTGCCATAGAGTACCCCACAATTTAGTACCATATTTAAGGATGTTTATTTTAACAGTTTATCTTAAATGGTTAAGTTTATTATTAAATAAAACCAATTGATCAAGTACCCACCTCGGGTCATCAAGGGCAATATCATGGCCTGCATTGGGATGAATAACAAGGGGGGCTGAAAGCTTTTGGCTGATAAGCCTTGAGCAATCGGGGTGCACGAGTTGGTCGCGAGCGCCAACCCATACTTCAATTTTTTTTGACATTTCGGGAGTGGGTGTTGGTAACCTAAATCGATTGGCCGCATAGATTTGTCTTAAAAAATTAGACACTCGGGTTAAAGGCCATTTAGAAAATGTAGGGGCTAAGGCTAAAGTGTGTTCCCACTGAAAGGTCGTTAATTTTATAATAGTTTGTTCTTTTGAAAGTGAATTATCAGAAGAAGTGAATAGTATTTTTAAAAACTTTTGAAGTGTTTGTGGTTTTAAGCGTTGCCAAGTGGGGCAAACTTTTGAAGCGCTTGAGTTTATAATTACGAGACCTTTGATTTGATCTGGAAAGTGAGAAATCCAATTAAGTCCGATCATAGATCCCATTGAAATAGTTACCAAAATGGGTTTAATACCTGTTTTTATAAGATGCGATTTTTTTTGTAAATCATGAACGTAATCAGAAATTTTTAAATACGAAGTTTCGTCAATTCGAGTGCCATTACCGGGAAGATCTATAAACTCAAGGTGATGGGGGCCAAAGCGTTGCTCAAGGCTGTCTGTAAGGGTAGCCCAGTGCTTTGAGTGACGAGCTAGCCCTCTGATAAATAAAAAATAAGGCGAATGGGGAGGGGAGGCAGCATTAGCCGTGTTAGTATTAGTATTAGTGCTAGTGTTATTGCTAGTGTTACTCGAGTTCGGATAATCCATTAGCGGTACCACCTGTTTAGGCCGAGTTGCCAAAAATGCTCTTTTTGTTTCATGTTTAAATCGGCCCAAAGGCTTGGAGATAAAAGGGCCCTTTGAGCAAAATCAAATAAAGTCCAATGACGTCTTAAAACTCTTTTTTGTCTATGGGTTTTAAACGGGTGAAATAAACCCGTTCTTGAAAAAACTTGAAGTGGATTTTTTCGAACCCAAATCCAACTGCCCATTTCGAGAGTGATAGGTAAAAATACACCATCTGGATTTTGAGCTTTATAGAGTTTAAAAATATAATCCCATAAATCTCCGGCAATTAAATATTGTGTACTGGTGGGCTCTATTTGATAAAAATGATGGGGATGGCTTTTTTCAAAAAGATCAAAAAAGGCTGTGACTTCAGAAAAGCATTCAAACGGAATTTTTTGACTGGCATAGGGAAACCATAAACGATCTTGAACCCCAAAACCAGAGTGAAAATCAATGGCAATAATTTGGTTCGACTCAAAAAAAGTTTTTTTGCAAAAATCAATCAGGGCTTGAGATTCGGGTTCAAGTTGTAAAGGGTTACCTCTAAACCAAGGGAGTTTTGGGGTTAAACTTTGTCCCCCATAAAAAGGGTAACTTGTTTGAGTTACTTCAACGGGGGCATTACGCATTAAATCGACACCATTAAAATTAGACCTTGTTAAGTGCGCTAGACCATGCGGATTTACAAAGGGGATAAAAGCAATACGAACTTTTTTTAAAAGTTCAATTCGCATCGTATCCCATTTTGATTTTTCTAATAAAGTAGAAAGTAAAGCAATAAGGGTTTGCATTCCGATACGTTCAAGACCATGAACCCCAGCCGCCAAGGCAAATACAGGGGCCTGTGGGTCTTGGTTACCGATAGAAAACCCAACCAGCGGAAAGCTGCCGCCATTATTGCTATCGGTAGGGGCCTGGCCAAGAGGGTAATATTTTAAATCGTCACCTTTATACTCAGACAATAAGTTGTAAAGTTCGATCCATTCAGGTAACAGTTTTTGATAGGGGGCTAATCCATTTTGAAAAAAACAATCATATAAATTATCAGGCGGCGGCTTAGCATGATTTGTCATTAAATTTAATCCAGTACTCCCCTTTAAAGTTTATAAAAGAGGAGATAGATCTAAATTCTGACATCTGATTTTTAAAAATTCAACTAGGTCTTGGTCATTTAAAAACTTAAATTCAAAATCCTGATCTGCATCGTACTTAAAAAGTTCCTTATTTTTAACAGAGCAAGAGTGATTTTTAGAATCAAAAACTGTAGAAAGGGCATTAGCATTAGCTCTTGGGTCATGACCAATAGAAAAGCCAAAATCTACGTAAAAAGTGTCCATATGAGTCCACTCAACTCCGCCCTTGTTTTTTTTGCTTATCATAGGATCTTCTTTAATTTCTGCGCCAAAGGACATAGCCCATAGTCCCGTATTGCTATCCATAATTAAGCTTAAATTTGAGTAAGCAGTTTTAATAACCAATTTTTCTCCGGTAACATAGGCGTGGGGGAGTTGATTTCTTGGAAAGATCTGAAATATTCGGGCCCCCGTATCGGTAGAAATACTCCCTTGGCCATAAGAGTTAAAAACCATAAACACACCATCTTCGGTCATAAGATAGCTTCGATAAATAAGTTCTGGCGAAGAGTAATCATAAGGCACCACGCTCAACCAACAACGATCGCCCGAAAGGATTTGTCTGTAGTAGTTAATGTTACCTATCATTTCGTGGTAGGGCTCACAAACCATAGGCTGGGGAAGTGATATTAAAGGGCTGTTCGATGGTATTGAGAAATGAGAAGCAAATGACGAATTAAAACTAAAAACAATAAAAATACTTAAAATACTTGAAACACTTGAAATACTTGAAATACTTGAAATAAAAAACATAAATCCCCCTTTGATGATCTCATTTTAACTTAGGTTTATCATATCTACCCTGATCTTATCTTACAATATCAGTAATCTATGAGGTCAACAGGATGTTTTTTTAATAAGCATATAACTCATCAGCTATGAGCACAGCTTCAATTCATATTTTTATGTTACTAAAAACGTTGTATATTAATAACAAAGGTTGTTTACCATCTTGAGTAAAGTTTTGGAGCCAATAAAAAATTAAATCATGTATTTAAGTAGTTCCACATTTTAAGTAAAGTTTATTAAGTAAAGCTCAAGCGAAACCTAGATGGTTTTTATTTTTATTCCTGCGGCCTCAAGCGCAAGGATTGCGCAAGCTTGCAGAGGCCATGGATGGCCGAGCCGTAGGAATAAAAATATAAAATATCTGGGTGAACGCGGGTTAGATTAAATTAGATTAAATTTAAAGAATAAAAATAAAAAATAAAGTTAAACAGCTAAACAAATACCAATAAGAATATAATCATTAAAATTTTTTATAAAACAGGTTAAAATCAACTTAAAATCAACTTATACGATTTATACGATACGGTTTATGCAATGCTATGTAACATAATATACCTTATGTAAGATCTATTTACCTTTTCCTTTGCCGCAAAACTCATGTTCTGAAGCAATAATTTGATCAACTTTTTCTTGGGGTAAAATCTTTGCCTTATAGGGCTCAGAATTAATTGACTGTCGAGATAGGTTTTTTACAAACGCCCTTAGGTGGTTTCTTGATCCACAGTTTAGTCTTGAATAGATTGATATAATACTGGGATTGTTTGTTTTTTTGATAGCCAATTCGAGGTCATCAATGTCTTTTTCTTCTATTAATGCACCCACATGTAAGGCCTGTGTTAAGCTTCTTTTTCCGTCTAAGACCAGGCTATCGTAAAGACTTTGCAAAGCGTTGTCTTCAAATTTACCCTGTTGCAAGGTTTGAGTTGGATCAGGCAAATTATTAACAGATAAAATTCTAGAGATAGCATTCATATGCTTTTGTTCTGATTTTGAAATGTTGGCAAACACTTGAAGATTCCAATACTCGTTTAAAACAATATAAACATCTCTAGCAAGTTTTTCTTCTTGAACTATAAATATTAGGTCAGCCTTATCTGACTCTGACATGTTAGCAGCGAGATCTTGACAAGAAAACCCTACAACTGCTGACAATAAAAGATTTTTCATATACGTATACCCCCTATACCTATACAGGGTACAATCAGGGGGCTGGTTTTGCAAATTCTTTAAAATCCATCTTAGACGCATCATTCATGGAGTCAGAAGGAATTTCAAAAACATAAATCATCCCTGTGCTGGCTCCGCACATCTGTATTTGCATTAAGCCATTATGGATATGCTTGTTTGAAAAGACAGTTATGTTTTTTTCTTTAAACTCTTTGAGTAAAGTCTCTACAGCAATAAGTTGGCCTTGTTTGCATTGTAATGTTCCATCGGGTTTGTATACAAAAACTCTTTTATGTGCGGGGTAACGTAGTTCTTCGATACTTTGAACAGATGTTTTAGTCATTGCATTGTCTTTAAACTCTTGTTTGCAAGGCCCACTGGCGCAAGAAGCTGTAATTAAAAAAAAAGTAGCCATTTTTAAAGTCGTTTTTAAAAGCGATCTTTTTGGTAACCCCATTTGGCCTCCATGGCATAAATATAAGACTCGTTAGATACAAAATAGATCATACCTTTGTCTGAGCCTTCAGAAACGGCAAGCGAAGTGGCGCTAATTCCCCGACCTGAGTAAAAATGAGCGACCTCTGTTTGAGTGTTAACATTAATAACTCGAAGGGGGCCTTGAGTTTCGCCAAAAACAAGTAAGCCATTTAAGCTAACCGGAGAGCTAGCAATCCCTTTTTTAAGGGTGTATTCCCATTTAACCATTCCTGTGTCTTGATCAAGACATTTAACTCCTGACTCCGAAGTAGAAAAACAAATAAAAGAACCTAAAATTAAAAAATCACCAATGGCTCCGCCACCTTCAAATGACCATTTAAGCTCATTTGTTGTTAGGTCTAAGGCGTAAGTTTTATTGTCAAAGCTACTAAAAAATAGAGTGTTATTATTTATTATAATGTTACTATCTAAATCTTTAAATTTTTTAGTGCTAATAAATGATTTTTCCCACTCTACAAGGCCCGTTTTAGCCTGAAAAGCCATAAGTGAGCCATCGCTAAATGCCGTATAAAGCTTGTTTTGGTATACTATAGGACGTGAGCCCATTCGGACTGAAAACAATGAGGCATCGGGTCTTGCATAAATCCATATTTGTTTACCACTAAGGGCTTCTAGAGCATAAAGAGTATTGTTACTTGTAATAACATAAACAATCCCTTGGTTTACATAAAGCTCAGAAAGATTTTCAGTCCGAGTGGGGAATGACCAAATAAGGCTTCCTGTTTGGGTGTTGAGGCAATAAATAAAGCCATCATTAGCGGCCGCAAAAAGGTAGCCCGCAACTTCGGTGAGTTTAACTTCAGTCCCGTATTTAAAATTATAGTTCCAAATAGATTTTCCGGTTTTTGGGTTAAGGGCAGAAATACCCGTATAAGGGTTACCCGAAATAAGTAGCTCTTTAGGTATAGTTTTTTTAAATAATGAGCTAAAAAATCCTCTGATCCCGCTTTTACTCCCTTTGATAAGTTCGCTGCTGCTATCAGAGTTAAGTGGGCTGCCCTCATTATTATTTGTGTTACTATCAATTTTAACTAAAATAGGAGAGCTTAAATTAAGCTGTCTAAATAAAACTAAGGCTTCGCTTTGAGGGGCATAGGTCCATTTGTTATTTAGAGTTAAATGCCGGGGTTGACCTTCACGATTTAAAGATGTGGTTGAACACCCGCTCAGGGGTATAATAAAATAACTTAATAATATAACGTAAGATAAAAAAAAGTGAGATAATGAGTGAGATAAAATAATTTTAAGTAAACGTAACATTTATTGGTTACCTGCTTCTAATGAAATTAAATATTTTTTAGCTCTTTCTTTTGTTTCGCTTAAATCTTGAGGCGCCATAGGTAAGTTTCCTACGTCAGATTGGTTGCTGCTCATTTCTGATTTTTCAGAGATCTCTTTAAAAATTGATTTGGCTTTATCTGTTTGGCCAAGCTTTTGATAACAAAGCGCTAGGTTAAGTTTTAATTCGGGTAATATAAAACCAAAATTTTGATTTTTTAGTAAGGCCTCTGTCTGGGTGATTACCTTTTCGTATTCAGCTTTATTGCCAAGTAAAACAAGTTTTCTGTAGGTTACGAGGGCTCCGATAGCTCCGCGAGCGGTAACCATTTCAAGTGCTGAGATAGCTTTTTCTTCGTCCCCTGTTTTGCTGTAAATATCTGCCAATAAAAGAGCTGACATAGCCCCTGCCGATTGGCCCTTATTAGCAGATAAAATTTGTTCAGCCTCGGGTATTAGGTTTCCAAAGTTTTCGAGGGTTAAGTTAGCTGTTGGCGTTTTTGCATTGTGATCAGAAATAATTTTAACAACCTTTTTTTCGATTTGATAAAACTGTTCCTGCGCTTTCAAATTAGAGTTTTCACTTATAAATGAATAAATCGAATAACTCCCGCCCACAAGAAGGACAATTAAAAAAAGTCCTCCAATAATTTTAAAAAACTCCTTACTTTGAATAAATTTTACAAATTTAGGAGTTGGTGTTGCATCGATTTGAATTGTTTTTACTTCAATAGCCATTGTGTTACCTCGTGTAATAAATATTTTAAATACCTTTATCTATTAAAAACTTCTTTTAATGTAGAAAATGATCGGGCGTCTTTCCCCGGGTGACGCTTTCTTAGCTGGCCCATAGTTTTTAATCTATCTTCAGCAAGTTTGTCTGCGGCGGATTGAGTGGGGCAGTTTTCTTTTTTTGCAATCTCAAATACTTTCATGCAGTTTTCGTAAACTCTTTTTGTTTTTTCCATGGCGCGGTCCGCATGGTAACCTTCAAGCTCCGAAAACACATTCATTAATCCGCCTGCATTTATTACATAATCAGGAGTATAGAGAATCCCTAATTCTTTTAAATTTTGGCCATGCCTAGGTTCAGCAAGTTGATTGTTGGCCCCTCCGGCAATGACTTTGGTTTTTAATTCAGCAAGAGTTTTGTCGTTGATAATGGCGCCCATAGCGCAAGGGGCAAGAATATCACAGGGAGTTGATAAAATTTTATCAGGAGAAACAATGGTTACTTGGCTTGTATGTTTTTCTTTTAAAGTAGTAGCTTTTTCTTGGTCAATATCAGCAATAAAAATATGAGCCCCTTCAGCAGCTAAATACTCAACCAAATAGTAACCGACATGTCCTAAGCCTTGAACCGCAACATTTAGACCTTTTAGAGATTTCGTGTTTAAAGCAAATTCAGCCGCAGCTTTTATGCCCATCAGTACACCATGAGCCGTAAAAGGTGAAGGGTCACCCGAGCCACCAAAGGATTTGGGAATCCCTGTTACCCAAGGAGATTCCATAAATATATATTCCATATCGACAACCGATGTTCCCACATCTTCTGCCGTAATGTATCTTCCGTTAAGAGAATTAACAAATTGTCCAAAAGCTCTAAAAAGCCCTTCGGTTTTGTCTTTTTTGGGATCACCAATAATAACGGCTTTACCTCCGCCTAAATTTAATCCCGCAGCAGAAGCTTTATAAGTCATCCCTTTAGAAAGTCTGAGAACATCAATCAGCGCTTCATCTTCGGTTTTATAGGGCCACATACGGGTCCCGCCTAAGGCAGGGCCAAGCGTTGTATCATGAATGGCTATAATAGCTTTGAGTCCAACCGATTTATCATGACAAAAAACAACTTGTTCGTGATCGCCATATTTTTCGATAACTTCAAAAGTTCCCACGTTGATGCCTCCAATATAAAAGATCTATCAAAAGCCTAGGGATAATTGGGGGTGATGACAACAAAATTGTCAAAATCAAAGACTCACTATTCTACGCAGCATCACTTATAGGGGATCAAGAAAAATTAGATCGTTTCTATTCTCGTAAAAGAGGAGTAACATTTAAGTTAACTGAACTTGTGCCCCTTAAGACGCTCATTTTTACGGGCACATTGGGTTTTAACCCCTGAAGCACGTAAACATAATCATAAAGATTTTCAATTAATACCGTATCAATTTGAGTAATAACATCTCCCGCCTTAAGGCCCGCTTTTTCAGCGGGGCTGTTTTTAGATGTTCCTGAAATTTTAACCCCTTTTACTTTTTCTTGCACATAATCAGGAATAGTCCCTAAAAATACTCTAAATTTACGCCCGCTTGAGCCTGAAGTTTTACCCGCTCCTTCGACTTTATTATAGCTAAGTTTAATTGGCTTATTATTTTTATCAGCCAGTTGTTTAACGGCTTTTACCGAAAAATCAGCAATTTTTTGAATTCCATTAAAGTTAAGAGTATGAGCCTGATCTAATGGGGTATGATACTCAAGGTGAGCTCCCGTAAAAAAGCTTATAGCCGGAATCTGTGATAAGTAAAAACTCATAGAGTCGGTTGGTAAATAAGGATCATCCTGAAATTGAAGGCGAATATCAGCACTAACCACGAGGGGTTCTAAATAAGACTTCCACTCGTGAGCAGAAGCCAGTCCTTGAATCGTTAACGAATCTCTAAGTCTACCCACCATGTCGTAATTGATGTAGGCAAAAAGTGGTTGCGTGTTACTTTTAACAAAGGCTGAGCTACCCAGTAACCCGACCTCTTCGCCTGACCAAATGGCAAAAGCTAAATTAAAAGGGAGCTTTAACCCTTGGTCTTTAAGTGTTTTAAAATGTTTAGCTAACATTAAAACAACAGCCATCCCTGAGGCGTTATCATCAGCGCCATAGTGAACAGCATCAGCCAGATCTCCCCGACTTAATGAGGTCCCTGTTTGCCCTAAACCCAAATGGTCTCCATGAGCCCCGATTAACAGAGTGCTTTTTGCATTAGGCATTTTTAATGTTGCAATGGTGTTGTAGCCTGTTGAGGATTTTTCGATCAGTTCAACGGCTATTTTTAATTCGTACTCAGCCAGCTCACTTGCCCCCCTGAGATCTCCCTGATCTAATACTTTTTTCCATTCGAGCAGATTAATTTTTGAAGGGGATAGTAACTTTTGAGCTAGCTCTGAAGAAACGCTTATCAAAGGTAAGCTTGCTGTGGCAGAGGCTCCATCAAATTTTAGATCTTTTGATTGGCCTTGTTTTGATAAAGGCTTTTCACTTACAACAAGTAACCCTAAGGCCCCTTGTTGTTTTGCCACAAGGGCCTTGTGATGAAGTCTAGAAAATTGGTTAAAGTAAATTCGTTTGCTATTTGAAATATCATTTGGAATATCATTTAAAACGATAACCCATTTGTTTTTTACATCAAGGTCTTGGTAACTGTTATATGAGGTCTGGGTTTCGCTGGCAGGAATAACTAATCCATAGCCTGCAAAAGCAATTTTAGCGCGATCAAAAGGACCTTTTGCCGAGTAAGGAAAGGGTTTAAAGTCTTTATTTAAGTTACCTAATTCATGTGATTCAACGGTCTGAGATTTTCTGAAAATAGAAAACTCACTTTTGTCTCCGACTTTAACTTCGGAGGTAAAAGAAAAGCTTTGTTGGTAACCATTTTTGAAATATGGATTTAAACCAAGAGCCTGAAACCATTGGGCCAGTTCTTCACTCATTTTAGCTTCTTCTTTACTGCCGACAAGGCGCCCCTGAAAAGACTTATCAGCAAAATAATAAACAATTTTTTTTGCATCTAGCTCAGAGGGGTTAAGTGAAAGCATATCAGGCCTAGGTAAAGCTTGATTCAATCCCAAAGCTTTTCGGGCTTTTAAATCATCCCATTGAGCCATTAAAAGCTGAGATTCGCCTTTGCTGTCTTTATGGCTCCAAACGATTTTAGAACCATCTGGCGAAAATACAGGTAGTCCATCAAAATCTTCTAAAAATGAAACTCTAATGGGTTGGTTTTTCCCTTCGGTATCGACAATATATAGTTCAAAATTTTGGTAACCGAGTTTGTTTGTTGTAAAAACAATATAGTCACCTGAGGGATGAAAAAAGGGAGCCCAGCTCATAGAATTAAGTTGAGTGATTTGTTTTTGATTTTTCCCATCAGCATCCATAACCCAAATTTCGGCACTTGTTCCGAGTCTGTTAAACCTGCGCCATGTGATTTTTGATCCATCAAAGTTATAAAAAGGTCCTCCATCATAACCTAAAGCATGGGTCAGGCGTTTAACATTTTTGCCATCGGCATCCATGCTATAAAGCTCCATCTGTGAGGATGGATCTTTTTCGAAAAGTTTTAAATCATCTCCCTCAAGTTTTTCTAAGTAACCCGTTCGATTAGAGGCAAATAATATTTTTTTACCATCAGGAGAGTACGATCCTTCGGCATCGTAGCCCATTTGGTGAGTGAGGGCTTTTAGCTTTTTAGTTTTTAAATCAACTTCATAAACATCAAAGTAAGGATCAAAGCTCCAACTGTAACGACCTTGAACAGGGTTTTTACGAGCATCTAACTCTGTTTGTAAAGTAGACTTCCACTTGGGGTCTGTATGGGAAGACGAAAATAAAGCTTTTTTCATGGAGGGATGAAACCAAGAACAAGTGGTTTTTCCTTTTCCGGTTGAAAGCAATTCTGTTTTTCCGGAGGCTAAGTCCATCTGGTAGATTTGATAAAATGGGTTACCATCGTAACGTTCGCTTTGAAAAATAATTTTGCTACCATCTGGGCTAAAATAAGCCTCCCCGCTTCGGGGGCCTACGATTGAAATTTGTTTTTGTTCATAAATAAAACCGGGGTCTTCGTTTGTTACTGCTGCTGATTTTTTATTAAGTTCATTTTCCGATAATTCATAAGCCGTAGAAGAGCTACATGAAGAATAAAAAAAGCCACTTGAGATAACTGACAGGGACGCCAAAATAAATAAAATTGTATTTTTCATGTCTATACAAAAAAACGATTTTAGTTTTGAGTCAATATCTAGATAAATTAGAGTGTGCGTTAACAAGATTTTTTCGGCAATCGAGTTGCCTTGTACAGCTTGACTCATTTGGCATTATTAAGTGTGATGATACCATAATATGACATTATTTAAAGATCAACCTATTGATTTTTCAGAGCTTTCTACGGGGCTAGAAATCCAAAGTGGTGATATCCTACTAGGGTATGGAAATAAAAATTTAACTCTGTCTGAGTTAATCAATAAGTTTTCATTTATAAAAAATTGGGCTCGTCTTGACCAAAAGCATACTGATATTTGTTACCAATGGACAGATGCTGACTTTAAGCCCTTACTAGAGGAGCATTTATCATCGAATCATTTGTTTTTTTCATCGGGGCCTCAGGGTGATTCGCTTGTGTATTTTAATAATGAAAATAATAAAACAAGTTTAGGGTTAGTGATTAAAACTGCAGATTGCATTCCGATTCATATTATTGACAAACATCAAAGGGCTGTAGCCATTATTCATGCGGGATGGAAGGGGATTTATAATCAAATTGTGCCCAAAACAATTAACCATATTTTAGATATAAGTAAGAACTCTAATGATCACTTAAATAGTTATTTGTCTAATGATACGAATGATTTAAAAAAAGGCGATAGTTATGAGGGTTATATTTAT
>DYOP01000007.1:25293-37540 GCA_020720425.1 Bdellovibrio sp.
ATAATCATGAAAGTCATAATCATGACTCTGAAAAAATTAAAGCATCAGATTTAATTATTTTTATTGGCCCTCATATTTTGCTCGACTCTTTTGAAGTGGGTATGGATGTGGCAGAAAAAGTTTTATCTACGATTGATCAAAAACCAATGCCGCAAAGTCTTTGGGGTTACCAAAAAAATGAAAGCAAATATCATATCAGTTTGCTTCAGGTTTTATTAACACAGCTTAAAAACTGCGGGGTTGTCTTAAGCCAAGTTCACCCTGAGCTTATTGATACCATGACAGATACAAGTTATCACTCGGCAAGACGAGAACCTCATTCTGAAGGCCGAAATTTGAGTTATTTAATACTTCGGAGTTAATGTTAAAAAGTACTTCGCTCAGATCAAGCGGGAATTTTCTTCGCTTTTTAATCCTCAAACCCTTATGTTACAAGAGCATCCCAACGCCGCAGCCTCTGTTTACTGAAGAAAGCGCGCTTAGTTTCCTAAGCTGGGTTTTCGATTTTTACGCGTTTTTTGATTTTGGCTTTTCTCAGTTGATCTTGAATACAAGCTTCAAGGGCTACAGTCTCAGAAAATCCAGCCTTCTTGGCGTAACGAACGGCCCCCCCTGGGCTTACCAATGTGCGTCCTTTTTCGATTTCACAAAGCGCCGCTTTAGAAATTCCAAGCTTTTTAGCCATTTCAACTTGGGTTAGATCTAAAGTAGTTCTGCTGCCCACCATAAACGCTGCAAAAGTAAATGGCCCGTGATTTTTTTCAAAAACTTGTCTAGCTTCTTTAATACTCATGTTTATTTACCTCCTGAACACCTATTAAAATAACATTACCTGATTCTGTTTCTTCGTAAATGACTCTGTAGGCTTTATTAAGCCGCACTGATCGCTGTCCTTTGCGGTCGCCTTTGAGCGGCTCATCATGGTAGCCGGGCAAAGCTCTGGTTTTACAAATACCGTCTATTTCTACGGTTTTTGACCAAGTATAATAAGCAGCCACTATTTTCTTGTGGGAGCTTTTTAAGCTGTTTCTCTGCGAATTTGGTAAGCCATACTTGGCACTTCTTATCCATGCAAACTCAACAGTACAGTAATTTACTGTACTGTGCAAGATGAAAATTTAAAACTGATATACGAGAGGGATAAGGATTTTAAAAGGCTTTTTTGTACTTGTTCCAATATATCCCCGGCTTTGAAATCCAAACTTGCTTTCACCATGGTCTCGGCTTGTACCCAGGCCACGAAGGATCAATCCAGAGTTTAGAGGAGCCATTCTTTATATCACCATTTAAGATTGCCTTGCTTATCAAAAGCCCAGATGTTGCGACTATAGTTTTTTAAAACTTTAGGGTAACAATCAAATTCATAATATAAAACAATTTTTAGATCTGAAAATTCTATAATTTTTTCTATTTGCATTTCAATAAGTTCACTTTTCATTAGATCAAGATCCTCAAAGCTCTCTCCATTAGAAATTCTCTCCTGAATATCAATTTCGACCGCACTAATGGCTTCCTTTATTGCTTTTAAAATATTTTCAGAAAGCACTACTTTATCCTCTCTTTGAACTTTAACGAGTTTTTTAAATCTCCAGTGACCAATTATCAGACTTTATATTATAGATACTCCATCTTAGGCTTGGTTGTGCATGCTTATAAACTCCTTTGGAGCTTTCTGTAGTCATCACCTATTTTTCCTATTTTTGACCAAAGCTCGCTATCACACTTGATTAGCTCATCGCTTACTTTCAAAGAAAAAACCCCAAGGTCTGATTTTTTTGAAGAATAGCTGTCCTTTATTACTTCTTTTTTTATTTTAAAAATCTCATTCAGCAACCATCTACTATCTACCTTTTTTAAATCATCCGATTCTAGTAAACTGTTTAAAGTACTATCAATTAAGGCAAGCAATTCATCTTTTTTTTGTAAATAGAATTGGTTTTTCATTGCTTTAATATCCCCGGCTTTGAAATCCAAATTTGAGGCCCTCCCCCTGGTCTTCCAAATTTTGGCGCGGCAAGGCCTTCAATAACTTCAGTTCCCTTGGGAATAATCCATTCAGATTTTTTATAAACGCCCGTCTCGGGTAAAGCCAAATCTCGAACAGGATTATTTGTTTCCAAAGTCGTTGCCCAGTGCCCTCTTTCATTGGTCACCCCCTCTTGCCAATATCTGAATATTTTTGTATTATCAGTCAGCACTGTGACCTTTGATCCAGATTCAAATGCCTCGATAACCTCACGACGTTTAGCACCAACAATATCGTCCCTTCTCATAAGCCCTACCGCTTTTTTTAACTCAGAAAAATTGCTAATTTTTGCAATCTTTCGGCTACTCGCTTGTGCTGCCGTTTTAGATTCTTCTTTTCCAATGGAACTACTTACTTTACCGGTAGCCTTCTCAATACTTTTTTCAAACTCTGGCAGATATTTAGCTGGCGCATTTAAGACTCGATTTGCATATCTGTAACCTTGGCCACTTCCTGCAATGACACCAACACCAGAAAGTGATCTCTCAAAAGCAGATAAATTATTTCCTGTCAGAAAATCTTTTCCAGTGAACAACTCATAAAGATCTGTGGCATCATTTATACCGGGAGTGAATCCAACACCAATCCTAAACATTGACTCATAAAGAAGATTCTCGAGATCATTTAACAAATCAGGATCTTCGGGAATTTTCGGATTAATCCCAATTCGCTGAACATCGTCTCTCTCTGGTTCAAGATAATATTGAGTCAAATCTAATTCTTGATCACTGCCTGTTGTGTTATAAAACGTGACTTCTTGGCTGCTATAACCTTGAGATTCGCTCTGTGAGTAAATATCAGTTCCAGGAATTTTAGTTAAATTATCATAATCCTCGAGATCATATTTAGAAGTTAATCCTTCAATGCTTTGCTTAAGGTCTGAAAGTTCATAGTATTTACCTTTGATTAATTCATAAGAATTTAAAGCTTCTCCAACTCCAGAAAAAGAGAAGAGTTGATCCTTTACTAAATCAATTCCTTTATCCTTTAGTGATGATGGTAAATTTATCGAAGCATTAGGATCGATTTTTTGCAGAATTGCTTTTTGCTTGTTTGGATAGGCCTCCCACCTGGTTTCATTTTCTAGATTCCAAATCAGTTCTTGCAAGTCGAATTGGTTAATATTTCTATTTCGTCTTAATTTCAATAACTCTGAGTAATATTTAATTCCAGGATTCGATTTTCTCCATGAGTAAATTTCCTTTGAATTAGGCACAGCTCGGTCTGGATTTAAGCAGTAGGTCTCAATTGGTATTATGATTTTTGTTTTAGCGGGAATAGTTACTTTTGTTACTTTTCGGTTTTTTAATTCAGAATAATATTCAAGTAACTCATCATGCAGCTTCCAGTCTTGTTCAGTCAGATATTTCTTATTTAAAGCCTTTCTGAACTGATCGATCTTTGCTATTATGACCTCAGATGATGGAATGACTTTAATTGGACTTTTATGTTTTATATTTTCTAAAACCTGAGTCTTTGGTTTTTTCTCAAAAATCGTTTTTTTAGAGGCTGTAGCACAACCATTCATAAAAATTGTTGTGAATAAAATTACGGATAGAATTGTCCGAAATCCAATTTTTTTCAATAAAGCCATTTTAAATCTCCAAACCAAAATTATTCTCTTTAGGCTTAGCAAACGAAGATACATACTCTGTTTTTTGAACTGATCTTATTGAAGATAAGTCTAACAACTTTGTACTTTCTCGAATCTTACCTACATCCAAGTCTAGTTTAAGCAAACTCTGAGCCATTGGTATCTCAATATAGTTAACCTTTACAGTTCCATAGCGGTTTGGTTTTTTCGCTATATAAATAGCCTCGCCAGTATTAAGCATTTTAAATTCATTTGGGTGTACTAGATACTCGTGGACCTCTCTTTGCGTGCCCATACCTGTCTTTGATTTAAATAAAACATTTTCAGATGTCTGCTCTGTTACCATCATTTGAATCTCAGTGCCTGCAATTGCAGCTAGTGTTTCTGCCGTTTCTGGATCTTTAGTTACAAAACTAAAAAGCGTTTCTGTTGAATCTAAAACTTGGACTTTTACTGTTTCTTGCTGCAAATAGATCTAAATTTTTAGAATCAAAAAACCAAAAGCTCAAAAATTCTATGTCTGCAAACTTCATTTCCAAACAAAACCTTAAGATTTCAAAATCCCTAACTTGCAAACTTATTTTTTCTTTTTCCCCTACTTTTACTAAAGTGTGTGTTTCCTTTCCCCTTTGTTTTTTAAGAAGAACCGGGACCCGGCTTAATTTTTACCCCTCCAATCAGGGCTCCAACCTCTTAGAGGGGTAAAATCACTGAGATTGAGGTACTGTGTGGGTTCATTTTGCAAACAAAATGAGCATGTTGTGAGACTTGTTGTTTAAACGCCCTAGGTTGAGTTTTTACCATTAAACCATACAGAGCTTAAGATGAGCAATTAAAACTTAACCCCGGGCTTCTGGGGTCGTTTAAAACGCATTACAGATTCGTGGTTTTAACAGAAGAAGGGAGCCCCTGCTCCCCCATCCCCCTCGGCAACTCTGATTTTTTCAAAATCAGGGTTTAAATTTGTCGAAGTTAAATCTATGCAATTTTATTTTCTATTTGATGAAATACTTTTGAGAAATCAGCTTCAGGCATTGCTACTTTAATTTGATCCAAAACATCTAATGAAATATTTTCGCCGGCCTCAGCCCGTTGATACTGTCGCCCTGATGCTCCTTCAAGTCTTTTGATCACCTGTTCTTGTGTGTAGCCATTAAGCTCTCTTGTCGCCTTTAGTAAAAAAGCAACTTTTGCTCTAGATGGTAATTCTTGAAAGTTAAACACGCTCGTTAATGCAGACTCAAATCCGTACCCAACAACATCGTCATCATCTTCATTCTTAAAAACCACGACACCATTTCCAACGTCTTCGCCGTAGTTTTCACATTTTTTGAAGAAAATCTCTGCATAATCAATTTCTTTGTCGTAATAAATATTCACTTAACACCTCCCATTTTTTTGTATAAAAGCTTGGAACCAACGACTGTACTTTTTGTTATTGCCGAAGAAACAAACGAACCTGAATTGACTTTTTTTACGGCAACCATCCAATATCGAAACTTGCCAGATACTGATGTTTTTTTACGTTTGTAATACAATTCAGCATCTGTGCGATTTTGGCTTTCCCAGACTTCATCAGGGTTTTTGAGCGTTTCTTCAATCTCGGAAACTGAAATGTCAGGGTGATTTTCTTTGATATGAATCTCCCAAGCTTCAGTAGTAAGTTCTATTTTCTGCCCTTTGTAGTCTATAAAAACTATAAGTTAAATTATACGCCAAATACGTCGCGACGTAAAGATAAATATTTCAGATAGCGCTTAATATATTCGATTTAAAACCTTTTACTTTTTTGATCCCCCCAAAGTTTTTTGCAGGGCGAGACGCAGAAGTAATATAAATTTAACTTGAGTTATTCAATATGAGTGGCTTCGGCGGTAACACTACCAAATGCAACTTTAGCTGTGATTTTTAATATAATTCGGCGAGAGTCGTTGCTGACCCATACTAAAATATCGCCATTAGGCTTAAAATGCCCTTGTAGCTGTACTTTTGGGATAATTACAAAAGAGTCAAATCGACCTGCGGGTACGGTTACAGTTTCTTGTCTTAAAACCTCGCCCACATAGATTTGGTTTTTTTCTTCATCTGCGACTCGAAAAGACCTTTTATCATTAAGTTTCCAATCAAAAACTCGAAAATAAAAAACAGAAGAAAAAACATCTTGCGAATAGGGAAGCACTTTCCAGGATTGCTTTTTTTCGGTTGTGCCTTCTTTTTCGGTCACCCTTTTTTCCCAGTACGAAGCTAAAAGATTTTTCCAATCAATAAAAAGTCGAGCCTCCCTGATTTGGGTACTTTCTTTTACATGAAGTTTAAAAACAGAGGGTAATAAGGTTTCATAATCAATCATTGATGAAACAGAATCTTCGACTGTATAAATCGAAGAAAAAAATGAATTTGTCCAAATTCTACCCATAAAGTGATAGTGCTTTCGACCATTAACCATAACAAAAGGCTTAAGCTCTAAAGTCATATGTCCTGCGTTCACGCCCATATAACCTAAATCATAAGTAATTTTTTCGCTGGGCTTAAATGGGTCAACTAAGGGTCTTCGGTCTATAAACCCCGAAGAGCCCTCGATATCGGGTTGATGTAGTTCGTGGGGTACATCTGAAGAACCTTTGTTTACGGCATTTTTGGAAGAATTTTTAATTTTGGGATCTGATTTTGTGGCCAGTTGTTTCGCTTCCCATTTTGATTTTGATTTTTCTTTAGGGTTAGCTTTTGCTTTATTTTTAGTCTTATCTTGATTTATTTCTAGATTCTTAGGGCTACTTTCACCTAGGGTATTAGATTCTAGCTCGTTATTGATAGCATTAACTTTATCATTATCAGAAGCCGGAGTAACCTCGATAATACTCACTTTTTCTTCGAACTCGTTAATTTCTATTTTTTTATTATCGGCATTTTTTAAAAAACCAGAAGCACAGCCCGATATTAAAATAAACAAAAGTGAGATTTTAATAATTAATGAGCCAGGGAGATAAAACTTCATACGCTAAGAGTAATAAATCTATTTCGATATAAAAAGAGAAATGATCATTTTAGACAATGGTCGAGCAAGACTTGTAAAGCTGCACAGTCCTCTCCCAATCAGGAGTAACTTTTTTATGAGAGGCTTTAAATGAGATAGATCAAGAGCAAATAAATTTAAAACATACATAGTCGATACTGAAAAATAATTTATATTTCCCCCAAAACTCGCCCACTAAAAACTTGGGGGAGATTATAGGTGATTTATTCTTTTTATTCTTGTGGCCTCAAGCGCAAGGACAGCATAACGCTTGCAGAGGCCATGGTGGGCTGTGCCTCAAGAATAAAAAGAATAAATACCTAGATCTTTGCAAGCCTTTTTCAGAATCAAATTAATACATTAGAGAGAAAAATTAAGACTAAGTTATTTGCCACTTTTTCCATCGTCGATGGACCCACATCCAATGTTCGGGGTGATTAATAATAATTTGCTCTAATGCTTGGTTATAAGATTGTGTTAATATAATTTGTTTTTCAACTAGGGAAAGCTCATTGGGCCCATCAAGCTCAGATGGAGCTTTAATCTCGGGAACAAATTGCACAATTGTTACCCCACTTTCGGTTTGATAAGTGTAAACAGGAACAATGGGAGCTTTGGTTTTAAGAGCAAAAGAACTTAATCCATAGGCTGTCCCCGTTTTTTTATTAAAAAATTGGGTTTCAATTCCATAGGGTGGGCCCATAAACTGGTCTAAAACAAATATTACGGCTTCATTTTTTGACAGGGCTTTAAAAATATCATAAGCGGTCGATTTACCGTGTGCTGAAATATATTTAAGTCCTGTATTTGAACGCAAATTAAACCATATTTTATTAACAAGGGGGTTTTTAAAAACTTTTGTAATGAGCCAAATGGGGTAACCTTGTTTAGCTAAAATATTAAGAGCCAAATCAGCGTTTCCAAGATGAAGAGAAAGTAACAATACACCCTTGCCCTGCTGTCTAGCTAAATCAAAATGCTCTTGGCCTATAATTTTTGTATATTTTTGAATGCGCCCCTTACTAAGTCCAGGAACTAAAAAAAACTCAATCGCATGAACTCCCATCCATTTAAGAGATTTTTTTGCCAAAAAAGTAATTTGTGAGTGAGAATGTGCCGGAAACACAATTTTCAAATTTTTATAAATAGTAAATCTTCGAAACTTAAATACGCTCCACCACAAAAAACCTAAAACAAATCCTAAAAAGTGCCTAATTTGATAGGGTAAAATCCAAAATAAATGACTAATACCTTGAACGAATTTTGTCACAAATTGAACGAATAAGTCTTTCACCATCAGTTACCTGCATTTGCAATTGAACACTTTTTAATTTATCAGGGTCTAATAAGTCTTTTAATTTTATAGCATCTTTTTCTGTTGTTAAAATTTTTGCGTTTGTATGGATATTTAGCAATCTTTTTATTTCATCAATGTCTGTGGATTGATATTGATAGTGATCAGGATAGAGTTTTTGAGTTAAAACTTTGTCATTTCCGTAGTGGTTAATAACATCATCAACAAAAGTCTTGTTATTAGCAATCCCTGAAACAACAATCCAAGCCTTGGTTGAAGCCTCTAGTAATGGCCAATTTAAATGATAATCTGATAAAAAAAGATGAGAAGCCCCTTTATTTAAATCTTTTAAAATCTTATTTTTTAAAAGATTTAAGTCTTCAGGCTTACATAAATGTGTTTTTGTTAAAATAATAAAATCGGCTCGGTTAATGGCGGCTTTAAATGGCTCACGAGCTAGGCCAAACGGAAATAATTTTAAGCTATTAATTTGGCTACTATCAATTAATAACAGATCTAAATTACGAAATAATTTTAAATGTTGAAATCCATCATCAATTAAAATGACTTGAGCTTGAGGGTTAGTTTTTTGAGCTAAAAGAGCTGATTCAAATTTATAGGGTCCGCAAAAAAAAGATACATCTTTGTGCTTTTGGCTTAACATAAAGGGCTCATCACCATAGTACAAAGCCCCATTTAAAGGTGTATTTATTGACTCACTCCCCGATTTGTTTAGCGATTCGCTGTCGTTACTATTAATAATAGCGACTGATTTTTTTAATTGTGAACGGTAACTTTTTGAAACGACAGAGATATTAAATTCATTTTTTAATTGTGAGAGTAACCAATCAATAAAAGGGGTTTTACCCGTCCCCCCTGTTGTTAAATTTCCGACTGAGATAACATAGTTTTGTAATTTGATCTGAAGAGCAGATGAGAATGTTAAAAAAATTATGTTACGCAAATATACAATTAAGTAGTAAGGTAATGATATAACAAAAAAAACAATTATCTTTAAATAAATCATTCCTGCTTTTTTATAGCCCTTAAAGAACCCGTAAATGTGGGATAAGAAATCGTACCTTCAATAACCCCATGGTTTAAAAGAGCAAATATTTCAAAGGTCTCTTGCGAAATATTTGCTGTTCTTTCGGCCTTAACAGAGAATTCTTCGGGCGAAAGATAGGGTTTATAAGTAACGGTGGTTGTAACTATAACAAAGGCATTAGATTGCCTATAATATAACATTAGTTGAGGCAATCTCCCCTGAGACTCCGAAACAACGAGTTTAAAAACTTCAGGGCTAAAGGGTTTTAAGCCACTTGATGGATCGGGGGTTACTAAACACTCATAGTTACCGGTTAAAGGGGCTAGTTTTTCTCTGATGGCTTGTCTGAGTTCAATTTCTTGATCTATTTCTGAGGGTAAGATTTTTGTTTTTAGTTTTAAATTAAGCTCACCGTAATTTTGTTCGCCCAATTTTAAAGTTCCCCTAATGATATCTCCATCCATTTGGGTTCTTAGATAGTATGATTCAGATTCTTCTTTAATCGAAGATAAGGTTATATCTCGCGTGGTTGGCTCAAAAACTCCTTCCATTTTTACATCCAAAAACAAGGCCTCAGGTCTAGAAAACCTAGCAAAAAGACGAGGTCTGTAGCGTAACTGCCCCTCGTTATCGTTACCCACCGAGACTTCTCGATAAGTCATAATGAGTTTAGCCGGTATTGTTTGATTGCTCTGTTTAAGATAAAGGCTTCCCTCATAAACCCCTTCAATCGCTTGATAACTTGAAACAATTTTGTTTCGGTCATTTAAATCCCTTTGAAGTTCGGTAACTTCATTATCATTTCCGGCTATCGAGCAGTTTTGCAAAACAAGCCCAAAGACAAGTAAAAACAGTGATAAAAGAACTCTGTTAAATACGAATTGATTTTTCATTTAAAGTCCTTTGCTTGAGGGTGTATTTTCATCTAGTTTAAGGTTTACAACAAGTTCGTCTTTTAAGCTTAAGTATTCAGACAGAACGGTCTGATAATCTCCAAGAGATTTTAAATATTCTATCTCTGTCGAATAGGCGGCGTTAATAGCATCAATTAGGGTTCTAATCTCAATTCGGCCAAGTTGGTAACTTCGATTAAGCTCGGTCACAGCCTTTTGACGATAGTCTTTTTGTTTTTCAAGACTTAAAGCAATTTCATAATTACTTTTTACCTTTCGGTTTAGATTTTCTAAAAGATCTTTTAACTCTTTTTCAGTCCGAGTTAATTTAACGATCTCTTGATCATAAATAAGTTGTTTATTTAATTTTTCTTCTTCACGCCAGTTGCTACCAAACTCCCATTGAACCTTAATACCCATATAGGTTTTAGGTTTAACCATCGAAAAAGCTTCTTCTTGAGCTAAAGAGGCCTGCTTATCAATTCCGGCAAATCCCATTTTACCGATAAAAGCAATCTCTGGCCCTACCCTTCCTTGAGCCGCTTCGAATGCGGTATGAGCTGAATCTTTTTTATACTCCGCAATTTCGTAAGGTCTTATTTTTTTTATATCAATGTCTGACATCGGGGGAGGAGGTAAAATGACTTTTGTTTTAGGATCTAGATTTAAATGATCTGCCGCTGTTTGAATTGATAAAAAAGTTATAAATGAGTCTTTACCTTCTCTATACAAAAGCTCGCTTTTATAAACACCTTGCTCACGGCCTTCAAGTTCGGCTTGCACTTGCGCCAACTCCCCAGGATTTGCGAACCCCATAGATTGCTTTTTTTTAACATTGTTAAGTAAAATTCGATAGCGATTTCGCGTTTGAATGGCTTCTAAATAGCTAACCTTTGATGTGTAAACCGCCCAGTATTTTTTTATAGCTTCTAAAACAAGATTTTCAAGGTCTTCTAATCTCTGGGCCTGAGAGGCTAGGTATGTTTTTTTAGTGGCTTCGATATCATTTCGAGTCGATTTTCCAAAGATGTTTCGCCATAAACTTTGGGTTAATCCCACAGAGTATATCCATTGGTTATTTGAAGATAGTTGTGATATCGAAGTGGGCACAAGTTCGTAATCAATCGAGGCTTGAGTTAGATCAAAGCTCATTTGAGTGCCTGTTGAAAACAGCTTTGATAAATTAAAAGTATTTCTAAGGGTCTTATCTTGAGTAGAAAAATTAACTCCCGATAAGGAGTCGTATTTAGATTGTTCATAACCCGAATCAAAAGACAAACTCCAGTCTAGGCTGCTCATTTGTTTGATGTAATTATAACGAGTTAACTCAGAAGAATAATTAATTTCTTTAGATCGATAACTATTGTTTAATACTTGTTGAGCGACTTCTTTAATAGAAAGGGTTACCGAAGGGTCAGCCGCATTAGCATAACCCCTTCTTTGAAAAAAAGTTCCCAACAGAACGATAAAAATTAATACTAAAATCTTATAAATATTTACCATAAATAGTATAACCCCAATGACGGAAAAAACTTTTCATTATCTTCTAGCTCACTAGAAACCGATATAAACCCATCCCATGATGAATTAAACCCGTAAAGATATCCTAAGGTCACACTTGGTCCTGAAATAAAACTGGCCGTTGTTTGGCCTGTTTTTTGGTTCCATGATTGTTTTGATTTTTCAAGCCAAAAAAACTTGTACTGGTAACTTATTAAAAAGCCCTTAAGTAGCTTGTTATTAAAGACATTACTCAGCCGGTATTCAGCACCCAAATGACCCCCTAAAAGTTGCCTTTTTTGACTGTATAAATTTTGGCTTTGCTCTGAAAAGCCCCCGCTTATCCCTAAGGTATAGCTTAACTGAGGAGCTGATTTTTGACTTAATCCCAAACCCAAGTTAAAAACCGAAAACGAAACTTCTTGTAACCTTTGATTTTGAAATAAAAAAGCAGAATGAAAGTTGTTTTTTTTAACATCTTGAAAATAGTTATTTAAGACAGGGCTTGTTTCGCTAACCTGTACAGGACCTATCCCAATAACTGGGTCATTGACTAATCCTTTACTTGTCAAAGGATAGCTAAAAAAAATGAGAAAAGTAAAAAGTAGCCTTATCAAAGATAAAATAGCAATTGAACTTGTCATGCTATGGTTTTTACCTAGCTCACAAGAATGATGTCAATTGTTGTTAATTTATGTAGGGTAAAAATTGCTAAAAACCTTCTAGGCGCTATCCCTGCGCATGAGGCCCCTCTTGTTAACCCATTGTTGCTGAATAAAATCTTGCAGAGATCAAAGGCGATCTAATCTTTTTATCTTTGAGGCACGGCCATCCATGGCCTCTGCATGCGGAGGCGCTATCCATGCGCATGAGGCCTCA
>DYOP01000007.1:37640-58830 GCA_020720425.1 Bdellovibrio sp.
ATTAGATCGCCTTTGATCTCTCCGCGGTTTATAGCGGAAATGGGGGTGAAATTGCTAAAAATACATTAAACCGACTTTTGACGGGATTATAGGTTTAGCCTTTTTAAAATTAAAGGTTTAGCCGATACTCACATCAGAACAGACTTAAAATGTCTAACTTAAAACTTAACTTAATTTTTGGTTTGTAATGGATATGTATTTAAAAAAAAACGTGATTATGTTTTTTATATCAAACTTGTTTTTTGTTAATTATGGTTTTTGCCAATCTGAACAGCTTAATAAAAATTTTTCATCAATTATTAGGGCCTCTAAACAAATTGAAAACAGTAAAGCTAATTCTTTTTCAAAAAAAAGATCTCCGGCGAGTAACCTAATTGATACATCTTTTAAAGTTAATAAAATTAGTGATGGCGATACTTTCATGGGGGGCCATCGAAATACCGCTGCAACTTGGGAACTAAAAGACAATAAAAATACAACATCTTCTAAGATTGGCTTAGCCTTTATTGACTCTCCTGAAAAGCGGCAGCCCTTTGGTGAGCAATCTCTTAATTTTTTAAAAAATTTGATCCAAAACAAATGGGTTCAACTTAAATGTTATTCTATAACAGATAAGTCTGATCGCTTAATGTGCTCAGTTTTTTTAGAGGGTGTGGACGTAAATCTACTTATGGTTAAAAATGGTTATGCTTGGGCTAATTTAGACCAAAAAATGGGATCTACTTTTGTAGATGCCGAAAACGATGCTAAATTTTTAAAAAAAGGGCTGTGGAATGATCCCAACCCCATCCCCCCTTGGGAGTGGAAGTCAGGAAAATTTAAAAAAACCCTGAACAATCAAAATAAAAATAAGAAAAAAATACGTATGGCCTTTTAAGAATTAGCCTTGTAATCGAGGCTGTAACTTGTTTTACAAATAGTTACTTGTTTACCCCCCTCATCCCATTGCAATAGTCTTTTTAAACAAAAACCATATAACCCTAATCTCTCCCCCCCTTACTAAAAACTTCGGAGAGATCAAAAGTGATCCCTATTTTTTACTCTTGAGGCCTCATGCGCATGGATAGCGCCTAGCATGCAGAGGCCATGGATGGCCGTGCCTCAAGAGTAAAAAATAGGGATCACTTTTGATCTGTGCAATGCATTTTTGTATGGGCCTTATGCCCATAGTAGCGTTGTTACTCTTCTTCTGAATTAAGAAGCTCTTGCTCGGCCTCTTCTCTTGACGAAGCCCCTGCTCCACCTTTTGGATGAAGTTTAAGGTACTCTTTTACCTTTGCGGGATCGGGTGCTAAAAGGGCAAACATTTGACGACCTTCCATTTTAGGTTGAGTTTCAATGATGCAAAGATCTTTTAATAATTCTATTAGCTTATTTAAAGTATTTAAACCCACTTCTTGATGGGCCATTTCGCGTCCTGAGTAACGCACATTAATTTTAACTTTATCACCATCAAGTAAAAATCGTCTTGAGTGTTTTGCTTTAACTTCGATGTCATGTACATCGGTGCGTGGTCTGAGCTGAATTTCTTTTGTTAAAATAATAATCTGATTTTTTTTAGCTTGAACTGATTTCTTTTTTTGTTCGTACTTGTACTTGCCGTAATCAATAATTTTACATGTGGGTGGGGTTGCATTGGGTGCTACCTCAAGTAAATCAAGCCCCCGACCCTCAGCAATGCGAATGGCCTCGTCAACTGTCATGACACCTAACATTTCGCCGCTTTCATCTATGACTCGAATTTGCGAAGCCCTGATTTCACGGTTAATCCGAGGACCATCTTTATCTCGTTTTCTAAAGTCGGGGCGAGAGTATCGGCTTCCGCCTTCGCTTGAGTTACCCGTGTTACCGGTGCTACTTGCACCGCCGCTTGTATAAGGCCTACGAAATGGGGTATTAATGACTAACCTCCTGCTGAAAATTAGGTTTCATATTTTTATTTTTTATATCACTCATAATTAACTGAATAGCACTATCAATAGGGACATTATTCATATTTTCGCCAGAACGCAAGCGAATCGTAACTTCCCTTTTTTCGAGCTCTTGATCACCAATAACAATCATATAAGGAATTTTTAAAAGCTGCGCTTGTCTAATTTTATAATTTAATTTTTCATTTCTCTGGTCAAACTCAACCCGAATCCCTAAAGCCCTGAGTTGTGACTCAAGCTCATGGCAATACTCATTTACTCGGTCTGTTACGTTTAATAATACGGCCTGAACAGGTGATAGCCAGGCAGGTAAATGGCCAGCTGTGTGTTCAAGATAAACTCCAATAAAGCGCTCTAAACTTCCCAAAATAGCCCTATGAAGCATCACAGGTCTGTGATCAAGGTTGTCTTCTCCGGTGTAGGTCAATTTAAAAGCCTCTGGCAAATTGTAATCCACTTGTAAAGTGCCTAGCTGCCATGGGCGTTTAAGAGCATCTACAAACATAATATCAAGCTTTGGTCCATAAAAAGCCCCATCTCCTGCGTTTACTGTATAAGGGATATTTAAAGCCTCTAAAGCTTGTTTTAAAGATCCTTCGGATTGATCCCAAACCTGATCAGATCCCATTCTTTTTTCAGGACGGGTTGAAAGATATACATTAAACTCATCCATTCCGAGGGTTTGATAAACCTCTTTAAGTAGACTCATAAATCCTTTAATCTCAGCTAAAAGCTGATCAAGTCGGCAAAAGATATGAGCATCATCTTGGCAAAAGGTCCTAACCCTAGTTAAGCCATGCATCGTTCCCGCTCTTTCGTAGCGATGAAGCCTTCCAAAATCAGCAATCCGCCAAGGTAACTCTCGGTAACTATGTTTTTGAGTTTGATATAATAAACAGTGCGAAGGACAGTTCATTGGTTTAGACGAAAACTCTCTTTCGTCGATATTTAAAAAATACATATTCTCTTTGTAGTTTTCGTAATGGCCTGAGGTTTTAAATAGCTCAGTATCAAATATTTGAGGAGTAATCACCTCTTGGTAACCATATTTAAAATACAGCTGTCTTAAATAAGTTTGAAGCTCTGTATAGATAATAGCCCCTTTGCCCGTAAAAAAAGGTGACCCAGGTGCCCAGGGGTGAAAATAAAATAAATCAAGCTCTTTGCCTAGCTTTCGATGGTCTCTTTTTTTGGCCTCTTCGATTTGATATAAATAATCTTGAAGTTCTTTTTTATCTTTAAAAGCGGTTGCATAAATTCTCTGAAGCATGGGGTTTTTTTCGTTCCCGCGCCAATAGGCTCCCGCAACGGATAAAAGTTTAAAAGCTTTAATTTGCCCTGTGGATTGAACATGAGGCCCCCTGCATAAATCAAACCAATCGCCTTGGTGATAAATACTGACCACCGTGTTACCATCGTTTTTTAATCCTTCAATAATTTCAACTTTATAAGTTTCATTCATTTTTGAAAATGTTTGAATCGCTTGATCAATTGGCCACTCTTGCCGAGTTAAACTGATATTAGCTGATATTATTTTTTGCATTTCTGATTCGATTTTTTCAAAATCATCTTCTGAAAAAGTTATTTTCGAATCAAAATCATAGTAAAAACCATTTTCGATAACAGGACCAATAGTTACTTTAACTTCTGGCCAAAGTTTTTGCACGGCTTGTGCCATCACATGGGCGGCTGAGTGCCTAATCACTTCGTTCGCCTCAGGGCTTTTGAGCGTAATAATTTCTACCCGATCATTATTGTTTAAGGTGAGCCTAAGATCTTGAATTTCAGATTGACCCTTAATTTTAATTCCAACCGCATCTTGGGCCAATCTTTGTCCAATGGATTGGGCCAATTCAAGGCCCGTTGGAGCCTTTTCAAAGGATTTACTCGAACTATCAGGTAAAAATATTTCAATCACGTTTTTATCCCCTATTGCATTGCCTTTTCTAGATTTTTTGCGATCAGCTCTAAAAAGTCTTCAGTGTGCATATAGTGCTCTTCTTTTAAATTGTTACCATGCACACTTAAAGCCAAATCTTTAGTCATTTTTCCCGACTCGACAGTTTGTACGCAGACCTTTTCAAGCGTTTGAGCAAATCTTCGAAGCTCATCATTTTTATCTAATTGTCCCCTAAAATCTAAACCCCTTGTCCAAGCAAAAATTGAAGCTATCGGGTTAGTCGATGTTTTTTTACCCTGCTGGTGCTGCCTGTAATGGCGTGTAACTGTACCATGAGCCGCTTCGGCCTCCATTGTTTTACCATCAGGAGTAATTAAAACGGAAGTCATTAAACCTAATGATCCAAAACCTTGAGCTACTGTATCAGACTGAACATCACCATCATAATTTTTACAAGCCCAAACAAACTCTCCATGCATTTTTAAAGAGCTTGCCACCATATCATCAATCAAACGATGCTCATAAGTGATACCCGCTTTTTTAAATTTTTCTACATACTCCGCTTGATAAATTCTTTCAAAGGTATCTTTAAAAAAACCATCATATTGCTTAAGAATCGTATTTTTGCTCGAAAAATATAAAGGCCATCCCTTCATAAGGGCATAATTAAAACAAGATCTAGCAAAGCCTTCGATTGATTTGCTGGTGTTATACATGGCCATAGCAACCCCGTCGCCCTCGAAATCATAAACATCCCAAACTTGCTCAGGTCCACCGCCTTCGGGGACAAACGAAAGTTTAAGTTTACCTTTACCTTTTGTTTTAACATCGGTTGCACGATATTGATCACCAAAAGCATGACGACCAATAACAATGGGTTTAGTCCAAGTGGTAACAAGTCTTGGAACATTTTCACAAATAATAGGCTCTCTAAAAACAGTTCCGTCTAAAATATTGCGAATGGTTCCGTTAGGAGATTTCCACATTTTTTTAAGGCTAAACTCTTTAACCCTATCTTCATCAGGGGTGATGGTGGCGCATTTAATGCCTACATTAAATTCTTTAATTGCATAGGCGGCATCTGTTGTTACTTTGTCTTCGGTTATATCACGGTTTTCTATGCCTAAATCGTAATACTTAATATCTAAGTTAAGATAGGGCAAAATAAGTTTTTGTTTAATAAAAGACCAAATGATTCGTGTCATTTCGTCGCCATCAAGCTCAACTACGGGATTAGCTACATTTATTTTTTTCATATTATCCTCACTTGTTTTATGTGTAATAACACAAACAAGGATAATCTAAAAAAAAATTCAGTCACTAGTAACTTACATGATGATGCAAGGCTTCGTCCATTCGAGGGTCTGAAATAGCCACAAGATTGTTTTTTTCAAAAAACCGAATCAACCCCATTAAAAACAGCCCAATAAAGCCTAAAAACAGCCCAATTTCGTAAAATCCAAAGACAACTTCATTATTATTAAAATTAGGGTAAACCATCCAATACACATCTAAAAACTGGGTGAGGATGACTAATATCGCAACAGCAAACACATGGGTTTCGTTTCTTTTAAGCCCACGCGGTAAAAGAGCAATAAAAGGAACAATAAATTTAAACACGATAAGAGCTAAAGAAACGGTTAACCATCCCCCGTGCATTCTCATTAAATAGTATTCAGTTTCTTCGGGAATATTAGCATACCAAATAAGCATATACTGAGAAAAAGCAATGTAAGCCCAAAATACAGTAAATCCTTTTAGATATTTAGTAACATCATGAATATGGTCAATACCGTAGTAACCTTTAACATAACCGTTGTCTTTAAGATAGATCATCATAATAAGTAACACGGCTAACGAGGCCTGAAATGAACCAGAAAAAAGGTAAATCCCAAAAATAGTCGAGTACCAAGTGGGTAATAATGACATAAGTAAATCAACACTAAATAACGAAAAAGATAAGGCAAATATCGGCATCCAAATAACACTTAGCTTTAAATTTTTAGCAGTTAGTAGCTCATCTTTTGTCGAGTCCTGCTTAACTGAGTTACCTACAATTTTTTTTCCGAAGTAGATCATTAATAAGGCAAATCCAATCACACGGGTAATCATAAAACCCGTATTTAAAAAACCTGTTTTTGCTGCAACCATGGGCTGAGCCGCAATAACCTCAGGATTAGCCCAAGGATAAAGGTACTTAACTCCTCCTATTAACACAACAGATCCCATTAAAATAACCGGAAAAAACGAAGTAAAAGCCTCGCTTAACCTTCTAATGCTTACACTCCAGCCCGCTCGAGTAATATGGTTGATGGCCACAAAAAACAATCCGCAAATACTTATGCCGGTAACAAATACAAAGGCTGTTAAATAAGCAGCCCAAGCCCTTTCGGGTGATCTCAGTAACCCAATCGCAAAAGCAATAATTCCTAAAGCAATGCTTCCAATTGCAAAAGTTTTTAACGCAGAAGAAGCAACAAATTTTTGAATCTGAGGCTGAACATGGTGTGTGTGCGCTGCCATAAATTGACTCCTTAACTAATTAACTTATTATCTAAGTTCAGGTTGAGATTGTTGCAAATGACGAACATAATTGACCAATTGCCAACGATATTTTTCGGGGACATGACTCGCATACGATCCCATAAGCCCTTGACCTGCCGAAATAACATGAAAAATCTGAGCATCTGACCAGCCCCTGATTTTATCACTCATTAAGCTCGGTATAGGAATAGGGTAACTGGGCTTTATCGGGCCATCACCTAACGCTTTTTGACCATGGCAAACCATACAATTCGTATTAAAATATTTTTGTCCAACAAATAAAACCTCAGAGCTCATTTGACCTTCAAGTGGATTTTTTAATTCAGCCATGGCTTTAGAAATATCCATTGCGTAGGCATAGGGTTTTTTTCCTACTGGCTGAGTGTTTTCGGGGGGCACTCTTGAGGAAATCCCATTTTCGATAAAATCATCTTGTTTTTGCGCTTTAATAGCAGGCTGTTCCATCATGTCCTGAATAATTTCAACATTTGGCTTGTTACCCGATGGGCCACAAGAAAAAATTGAAAATGCTAGTAAACCAATAATCCCTTTTTTCATAGTTACTCCAAATTAAAATTCACTCAGTTTAACTTCAGTTGCCCCTAGCTTTTGAAAAACCTCTCGAAGCTTGCCTTCGTCATAACCCAAGTCGTTGGCCGGTATAAAAATAGCAAACTTATGACTGGTTAAATCAGGATCAATAATAGGAGGGTTAACCGTCGGAAGCCCTGCCGCATAAAACAAAGCTCCTACCGAAGAAAGAGCCGCAAATAAAATGGTTAGCTCAAACATAATAGGAATAAAAGCCGGCAGCGAAAAAAATGGTTTTCCGCCTACATTGACGGGCCAGTTAACAGCGGATGTCCACCAAGTGAGCCATGTCCCAAAACTTAAACCGGTCACACCTGCAATAAAGGTAACATACGGAATCCAAGATCTTTTAATCCCGCAGGCCTCTTCCATTCCATGAACCGGGTAAGGCGTTAAAGCTTCAAACTTTTTAAAACCCATGTTTTTGATATATTCAGCGGCTTTTAAAATAGTTTCTTCGGATTCAAAAATACCAGCTAATCCTTTTTGGTATTTACCCATGATGTCCTCCTTCTTGGCGTCCCACTCCAAGAACTGGTTTAATTTCTGCAATCGAAATGGCTGGAACTCCTTTTAAGTACAATAAAAAGAAAGTTAAAAACATTCCAAAGCTTCCAAATAAAATAGCTCCATCAAAAAAGCTCCATGCATACATTCCCCAGCTTGCAGGTAAAAAATCTCGGTGCAACGAGGTCACTGTAATCACAAAACGTTCAAACCACATCCCAATATTTACGAAAATTGAAACAACAAACATAAGGGGGATTGATCTTCGGGCTTTTTTAAACCAAAAAATTTGAGGGATTAAAACGTTACAAGTAATCATAACCCAATAAGACCATGCATAGGGTCCAAAGGCTCTATTAACAAAAGCAAACCTTTCGTACATGTTACCTGAGTACCAGGCAATAAAAAACTCGCTTCCATAAGCATAGCCAACCATCATCCCTGTGGTCATAATTATTTTATTCATCACTTCCATATGGTCTAAAGTGATATAATCTTTAAATTGTGGAAACCCCATTCGCACAAGGGTCATAAGTGTTACCACCATGGCAAAACCCGAAAAAATAGCTCCCGCAACAAAATAAGGAGGGAAAATCGTGGTATGCCATCCCGGAACATTTGATACAGCAAAGTCAAAAGATACGATCGTATGAACCGATAAAACAAGTGGGGTTGATAACCCAGCTAATATCAAATAAACCATTTCATAGTGTGACCAGTGCTTAGCCGTGCCTCTCCAACCTAAAGATAAGGAACCGTAGATTAATTTTTTTAGCTTTGTTTTAGCTCGGTCCCTGATTGTTGCAAAATCAGGCACTAATCCCACATACCAAAAAACCATAGAAACCGTTGCATAAGTAGACACAGCAAAAACATCCCATAAAAGGGGCGATCTAAAGTTAACCCATAAAGGCCCTCTTTGATTTGGGTAAGGAAATAACCAGTAATCTAGCCATGGTCGACCGGTATGGAGTAACGGAAATATACCTGCCGTCATAACAGCAAATACTGTCATAGCCTCGGCAGTTCGGGCAACTGAGGTTCTCCATTTTTGACGAAATAAAAACAAAATGGCCGAAATAAGAGTACCCGCGTGACCAATACCAATCCAAAACACGAAGGTCACAATCATGGTTCCCCAAGCAATCGGATGATTTACACCGAGTAACCCCATTCCGTTGGCGATGACAGTGCCTATAATAACCAAATAAAAGGCAAAAATTGTTAAAGCGCCTGCCAGCATTCCTAGCCAGCCCTTAGATGGCGGCGTTTCTAATGGGAGCAAAACATCATCGGTAACATCTTTAAGCGATTTATTACCAAGCACTAATTGATTTCGTTTCAACATAGTTACCTCTAACTGTGACTTTCGTTGTGTCGATTGGGTTGACCGTTATTACGAATTTTTGTCAAATATCTTACACTGGGAGCCGCATGAAACTCCTCTAACAGAGCATAAGAACGTTCATCTTTAAAAAACATTTTTGAAACCTCAGATTCAGGATCGTTTAAATCTCCAAAAACGATGGCTCCTGTTGGGCATGTTTCTTGACATGCGGTTTTTATGTCACCATCTTTATAAGTCTCACCTTGAGTTTTTAACTCAATTTTTGTGCTTTTAATACGATGAGTACAGAAAGTACATTTTTCCATAACCCCTCTCATCCTAACGGTCACATCAGGGTTAAGAGCTAAATGTAATGGCTTATCAATTTTATGAGTATAACTAAACCAATTAAAACGTCTCACCTTATAAGGGCAGTTATTTGAGCAATACCTTGTACCTACACAGCGATTATAAACCATATCATTAAGACCTTCATCACTGTGCACAGTAGCTAGTACAGGGCAAACCGTCTCACAAGGAGCATTATCACAGTGCTGACACATAACCGGTTGAAATACAATTTCAGCATCACTTGGGTTACCCACGTAATAGCGATCCATTCTAATCCAATGCATCTCACGGCCTTGTAAAATATATTTTTTACCAACCACCGGAATATTGTTTTCGGCTTGGCAAGCGACCATACATGCCGAGCAGCCTGTGCAAGAGTTTAAATCAATAGCCATACCCCACTTATGACCATTATATTTATGAGCTGGCCAAATGCTAAAAATATGGTGTTTATGAAGCCCTGCTGATTTGTTTTTTAAATACTCAGCTAAGGTCACTTCGGCTACGATTTGACGACCTTCCATAGCATGATGAGATTGAACACAGGCCAAAGGATAGTCTTTTTTTGTTACCTGAATAGTAACTTTTTGACCTGAAAATTGAATTTGGTTTTGCTCTAATTGACCTAAATGATAAATGTTTTGCCCAATCCCATTACCCACTTGCCCCGCAGCTGTTCTGCCGTAACCAACCGCTACCGCCACCACTTGGTCATGTAAGCCTGGCTGAATATGCGCAGGAAGTGTGACCTGTTTACCGTTTACTGCAAGGTCAAGAAGTTGCCCTTCTTTAACTTTAAGTTTTTCTGCTAAAGCTATAGAAATCTGAGCATAGTTATCCCAACAAATTTTTGTAATAGGATCCGGTAACTCATGAAGCCAAGATACGTTTGATAAAGAGCCTTCTTTAAACATAATCGTAGCATAGGGGACAAGCTCTAGGTCTAAGGATGCAGCAGCTTGTAAGCCTTCTAAACCTGCATTTAAAGGTTTAACTTCTGAAAAAGCTAATTTATTAAGCTTTCTTTTTGAACCTGTTTTATCAAAATCAGGCAAAGCCACAAAACCTTTTTGCAAAAGCTCGTCCCAGAAGGTATCAAAACTTTTACCTTTAGCATATTTTTGTAACACTTCATCTTTAATGATTGTTTTTAAATAATCATAATAGGTTTCGATATCTTTAAAACGAGAGGGACCTTTTTTAGTTAGGTAGCCCCACGTCATCAAGGTCAAACCAAATGATCTTAAGTCATACATAGGCCTGATGGTAGGCTGATGAATGGCGTAAACCCCATCTACAGGCTCTAAATCTGACCATGACTCCATGGCATGTAGATCTGGTAACACAAAATGAGCCATTCGGCCCGTTTCATCCACGCGGTCACCACAATAAACAATCATATCAAGTTTTTTAAGTGCCATTTCAAACCTAGCACCTAAAACCGAAGCATAAACAGCATTTTGATTATGAATAACTAATCGCTTAATTTGACCATTTTCAATTTGCTCAATCAGTTTAATTAAATTTGTATCAGATGCCGTCATCCCAAGCATGAGGTGATTTGAGTCAATAGTTGAACCCTCATTTTCGAGAGCTTCGTTTAACAAGCAAGCCGCTATGGCTACCATTTCGCCCTGAGCATGATTAAGAGCTAAACCTCCGGTAACAATCAATGATTCGCCTTTGACTGCCCAAAGATCTTTTGCCATCTGAGCAAAAACATTTTGAGAAATTTTTAATCGTTCAGGGGCCTTAGCAAAGGGTTGTAAAGTATTAATAATATCTTTATCTTCAGAAAATTTTGATTTTTTCTGATTAACAATTAACTCATAGGCCAGACCCATGAGCACCCAAAGCTGATCGCTGGGTTTAATTCTAAAACGAATATCGGCATTAGCACCTGTAAGCGAGTAAGCCGAATCAAACACAACCAATTGGTTCATCGATGAATGGTTAAGCTTTCTAGCCTCGGCAAATTGAGACATAAATGTGGTCGAAGACATCCATGTTCCTAAAAAGTCGGCATCCACAGATACAATCATTTTAGCTTTATCAAAACGCAAAAAAGGCATATCACTAGTTGAGTAACATTTTTGATTAGCTTTAAGTAGCGCATCTTGATTTAAACCATCCCATACAAAGTGACTTGCGTTAAAAGCATTTACAAAGTCTAAAACAACCGCTTTTTGCGAGGGACCCGTTATTTGACCTGTTAAAATGCCCACCTGACCTTTAGCTATTTCGGCTGTAATGGCATCATCAGCTTCGTCCCATTTTACTGTTACCGTATCTCGGCTTGTGCGATCTTTGTTAAAAATATTTTTTACAGGTCCTTTTAATCTTTCAGGATCATAAAGAGATAATAAATGAGATTGTGCTCGGGCTGATAGACCTGATTTATGAAAAGGATTTTGCGGGTTACCTTCGTACTTTAAAGGACGCCCCTCACGTGTACGCACCAAAAGGGTTGCAAAGTCTTGGCCATCAGACCATGTTGAAGTATAAAAATTATTTATTCCAAAAGTAACCTCTTCTGGTTGCTTATTGTAAGGCACAATTTTTTGAACAGGGCGCCTAATGCAACCCGCAGAGGCCATAGCCATTGAGGCCCCCATCAGTTTTAAAAACTCACGCCTAGCCCAACCCTCTTCTTTTTCGCTGCCCTCACGTATCGGAGAGCTTTGAAATTCATTTTCAACATAGCTCTGAAATTCGGGGTCTTTCATCCACTCATCAAGACCTAAATAGTAACGAGAATCTCTTTCTCGAACTGCGGGCTGATTTTGCTCTTCTGACATATCCTTCTCCTCGATTAAGCTCTTAATAAATTATAAAAATTAATGGTGACAGGTCGAACAGTTAATAGGGGCCTTATTTTCGGGCTGTCTATGACAGTTTACACACCAACCCATTGATAGGTCCGAAAATTGAGCTACTTGGGTCATTTTTTCAATTTCCCCATGGCATGTTTGACAGTTAACACCCTTAGCAATGTGAGCCGAGTGATTAAACTTAACGTGATCTGGTAACATATGGACTTTAACCCACGCTATCGACTCACCTTTATTGTAGGCTTCAGTAATTTTTTTAATATGGGGAGACTCTGTCTTAACTATATTATGGCAATTCATACAGGTCGAAAGCGCAGGGATATTTGAATGCGGACTTCGATCCACTTGATTATGGCAGTACTGACATTGAATTTGATTTTTCCCTACATGCAATGAATGATCAAACGGAATAGGCTGTTCGGGCGAGTAACCCTGGTTATAACCAATGCCCCATTGAAAGTCACATGATGCAAGCACTATCACACAGACCGATAATAATATTTTCGGCATATATCCCCTCATATAATTAGACTTATGGTTAGTTTGTCGACAAAAATTAAAAAATATCAATCAAGAATTTTGATAATCAATTGATAGTAACGCCGCAGCATCGTGCTTACTCTTTAAGCATTTGGTAACAAAAATAATAGAGGATAAACAAATTTTAATAAAGAATGATTGCAACAATTCTCTATAAAAACGTTACCAAATAACTTTAGAAAATAACCCACGAATTATTCAAACGAACCCATATTTTAGGGTTGTCTTTAAAAACCCAGTACAAATACTATTTAACTAAAGTATACCCTTCCGTCGTAGGTAACCTAGGCATTTCCATTTTCGGAAATTCACTATTTAATGATTTTAAAAACGCAACTATCTGAGTTACTTGTTCAGGCTTTAACTCTGTATTTAACTGGGTTTTTGCCATCACTCGAACAGCTTCATCTAAAGTTTGAACCATACCATTGTGAAAATAAGGCGCCGTTAAAGCTATGTTTCTAAGACTTGCCACCCTCCATTTATTTTTATCAGATTCTTGTTTAGTTACATCAAAACGGCCTTTGTCTTTTAGGAATTGATATTTCTTATCATAAGCACTTCCTTTGTAAACAGGAAATTGCTGATAAAACCCTGTCCCCAAGGGCAACTGCGGACCCGAAAAGTTAGGCCCCATATGGCAGCTAAAGCAACCAACCGTTTTAGCTGTTTCAAAGCCTTGTTCTTCGATTTCTAATAAAGCTTTTTTGTCGCCAGATAACCACTTATCAAAACGGGCCGGGACAATTAAAGTTCTTTCATAAGCGGCTATCGCTTTAGCTGTGTTATCAATATTTATTTTATCATCCCCCACACCAAATGCTTTTTCAAAAAGCATTTTATAATCGGGTATCATCTTAATTCGCTCGACCACAAGTTTGTGATTAGGCATAGCCATTTCAACAGGGTTTACCAAAGGCCCCTTGGCCTGTTCTTCTAACGTGGCAGCTCGGCCATCCCAAAATTGTACGGTTAAAAAAGCAGAATTCCAAACCGTTGGAGCTGATCTGCCCCCCTTTTTTCCGCCTACACCAACAGAAACGGGCCTATTATCATCACCTCCAGCCATTACATTGTGGCAAGAGTTGCAAGAAATTGTTCCATCAATTGATAAACGCGGATCAAAAAATAAAACTTTACCCAAAATAACTTTTTCAGTTGTTGTCGGATTATCCTCGGGTGCAGGGGCTACTTTAGGTAAAACCTCTTGAGCCAATGCGGGCATTTTAAAGGCTAAAAAAGCCAAAATAAAAAATGCTAATTTAAAATTATTTTTTTTGTTCATACTCACTTCTCCTTTTATTTATCTGCTTAGCTAGGTTATTGACTTATAATATTCAGTCAATAAAAAGTACCGCATAAGTCACTCAGACCTACTTTTAACTGGCTTTTTTTGCCTTTTAACTATGTTTTTTTGCTTTCCCTCGAATTGCTATACTTAAGTCGATACTGAAAAATGCCTTCTGTGGTTCGCAGGTTATTTATTTTTTATCCTTGATGCCTCAAGCGCAAGGACAACATAACGCTTGTAAAGGCTATGGATGCCCGTAATTCAAAAATAAAGGAATAAACATCCTGCGAACTCTCTTATTTTTTTTCAAAGTAAGTTTTTGGAGGAATATAAATTTGCAAGACTTTAATAATAAAAGGATAGATTCTTGCAAATCAATAGGGATATTTTTTATAAAGATAGAATTTAAATTGCTTGCTTAGGCCAAGGCTGATAGCAAAGGCGAAGTATAATTTATTATACATAAGCTAAGTTTAACCCTGTTCAACATAAGGAGTTTTAAATGAAGTGTTTTAGCCACGCTTTAATGATTGGTCTTTTTTTAATTTCCACTCAAGCTCTGGCTGTAGCCTCAGATAATTTGACTTTTTCTACCCCATCATCTTCTGCCTCATCTTCGCTCGATTCTTCTTCCCCTCCTTCCCCTTCTTCTCCATCTGCCTCTGCTGTAAATACAGCAGCATTAACTTCTCATTCTGGCCTAGCCGCTATTAATCCACCTCAGGTTGTTACCGAAGTTGATTTAAAAAAATATCAAGGGCTTTGGTATGAGATCGCTAAAATTCCTAATAAATTTCAAAAACACTGTACCTATGGAACCACAGCCCAATATGAAATCTTAAATGATTTAAAAGTTAAAGTTATTAACTCTTGTTTTAACGAAAAAAACAGCCTTATCACGGCAGAAGGCCGCGCCCTTAGCGACAATAAAACCCCTGCTAAAATAAAAGTAACTTTTGTAAATGTGCTAGGTTTTTGGGTGTTTTCATTTTCAGGGGATTACTGGATTATTGGACTTGATACGAACAACTATCAGTGGGCTATTGTTGGTCACCCTGAGCGTAAATTTGCTTGGATTTTGAGTCGCTCACCCGATCTAAATACTTTAGATATCCCTTATTTACAAAATGTATTGGTCAAACAAGGTTACTCTCCTTGCGACCTGATTTTAACCCCCCACTCTCCTAGCCAAAAAGAAGCGTTGCCCTTTTGCTCTCTTTGAAAATATAAAATTTCTTGTAGACTACCCCCCTCGATTTAATACAAAATAATAGCAAATTATCAAAACAAATGGTCTTTCTTGTTATTATTTTATAAAGGATCACATGAGTCAGTCTACCCCACTAACTGTTACCAATAAAAGAATGTTCACTTTAAGCCTTGCTTCGTTAGGCGTCGTTTTTGGTGACATTGGTACGTCTCCCTTGTATGCCCTTAAAGAGTGCTTTTCGGAGCATTATCATTTACCGGTAACACATGATAATATTTTAGGGCTATTATCTCTAATTTTTTATTCGATCTTAGCCATCGTCTATGTAAAATATATTTTCTTTATTCTTAAAGCTGACAATAACGGCGAAGGGGGGGGGCTAGCGCTATTAGCCAGAGCCTTTCCGAGCGGCAAAGTCCCCAGAGGATTTAAAAGAGCTTTATTTTTTATGGGGATTTTAGGGGCTTCTCTCCTTTTTGGGGATGGCATGATTACACCGGCCATATCAGTCTTATCTGCCATTGAAGGTCTAAAAATTGCGACCCCTGGACTTGAGCCTTTTATAGTTCCTATTACCGTTGGCATACTTATAGGTTTATTTTCAATTCAGGCCAAGGGCTCTCATCTTTTAGGCATGTGGTTTGGACCTATTATTCTTGTTTATTTTTTAATGCTCGCAGTCCTTGGCATACCACAAATCATAAGTAACCCTCATGTTATTGCTGCATTAAACCCTATGTATGCTATCAAATTTTTTACTCATAATGGTCTTAATGGTGTGTGGGTACTCGGATCAGTTTTTTTAGCGGTAACCGGTTGCGAAGCCTTATACGCCGATATGGGGCATTTCGGAAGAAAGCCAATTCAAATAGCCTGGAGTTTTGTTACCTTTCCAGCCCTTGTTTTAAACTATTTTGGTCAAGGGGCCTTACTTTTAAATTCGCCTGATGCCATCGAAAATCCATTTTTTAGAATGGCCCCCGGTTGGACTATTTTTGCCGTAGGTGGTATGGCCACTTTAGCAACCATTATTGCCTCACAAGCCCTTATATCAGGAGTGTTTTCTTTAACCAATCAGGCCATTTCACTTGGGTTTTCGCCAAGGATGGAAGTGATACATACTTCTTCACAAGAAAAAGGCCAAATCTATGTTCCCTTGGTTAATTGGATATTAATGGCCAGTACCATTTGGTTAGTTATTAGTTTTAAAACCACATCGGCTCTTGCTGGTGCATACGGTATTGGTGTGGCCTTAACCATGCTTGTTACCACAATTTTAGTGTTATATGTGGCTCACGAAATTTGGGGTTGGAGCCTTTATAAAGTTTTATTATTAGGTTCATTATTTTTAGCTATAGATGGTCTTTTCTTTTTTGCCAATCTTCCTAAAATCCCCAATGGGGGCTGGTTTCCTTTGGTTACAGCTTTAGGGATTTTTACACTTATGACCACATGGAAAAGGGGCCGAAGGTTACTTGCCCTAAGATTAAGAGAACAAAGCTACCCTTTTGAGCAGTTTTTAGCTGACCTTTCTCCTGAAGTTAAGCGCATACCGGGAGTTGCTTTTTTCCTAACAACCGACCCTGAAGTAACACCTAATGCTTTAACTCAAAATGTAAAACACAACCATGTGCTACACGAAAAAAACATTCTTTTATCTGTAGTAACACGCGAACTCCCTCGCATCCCAAGGGAAAAGCGAATTCATATTGAAAGCTTCCCGAACGGGTTTTATAGGGTTCGAAGCTTTTTTGGATTTATGGAAAGTCCAAGCATTGCCGAAGTTATTGCTTCAATTAAAGAGCATCAGGTTGCATGCTCAATCGAAAATACAACCTTCTTTTTAGGACGAGAAACTTTGCTACCCACGCACAAAACCGAAGGGCTAAGTTACTGGCGTAAATATTTATTTTCAATTATGTCACGAAACGCCCAAAGAGCGACTCAGTTTTTTAAAATTCCACCCAATCAGGTTATCGAAATTGGAAGCCAAATTGAGCTGTAGCTCATTTTGAATTTAAATAGTTGACACTGAAAAAACTTATACCGATCACAGGTCATTGCTTCTTTTTAATCAAGAGGCACGGCCATCCATGGCCTCTGCAAGCGTTGGGCTGTGCTTGCGCTTGAGGCCTCTCTTGAATAAAAAGAAGCAATGACCTGTAATCTCTCCTAATTCCTAAGTTTTTCTTTTGGTGAGTATTTTTTTTAGGGGGGGGATTGCAAAGTAGCAGTTATTATTAAATTACTATTACTATTACTATTACTATTACTATTATTATAATAACATCATTATTTCTTTTGTAGAAAGACGAAACTTAGGATTAAGGGCTTTTTATTGATTTTTCCCAGCAAGTTGAGTTGATATCGGATTTAGTAAAAACATAACGTTCGTGCAGTCGCCCATTCATACCAAACCAAAACTCATAATAGTCAGGAGTCAGGCGGTAACCTCCCCAATGTGGGGGCCTTGGGATATTTTGATCTTTATATTTTTCTTCATAAATCTGAACTTTTTTAATAAGCTCATCATGATTTGCAATGGTTTGACTTTGATCAGAGGCCCACGCTCCAATCTGGCTAAGCCTTGGCCGAGTACTAAAGTACTCATCGTTTTCAGCCTCTGTTAGTAAGTCAACAGAACCTTTAACTAAAATTTGCTGAGCTAAATTGGGCCAAAAAAAATTGACACTCACTTTTGGATTATATGCTAAATCTTGAGCTTTAGGTGATTGATAGTTAGTAAAAAAAGAAAGGCCATTTCTGATCCATCCCTTAAACAAAACAACCCTTACTTGAGGGTTGTTATTACGATCTACTGTTGCAAGACTCATAGCATGGGGTTCGGTTACCCCTTGCCCTTGAGCCTTTTTGATTTCGTGATCTAGCCAAATTGCTGGATCGTCAAATAAAAAGCCTATCATTAAATTAGCCCTTCATTAAACAGGCAAGCTTTAAAGTAGGCTTTTATTAAAATGACCTAAAATAAAGTAACCTTTGATTAAAAATTAAAATTATTTAGTTTTACCTTTAGCTTTTGCTTTAACTTCTAAAAGTTCAATTTCAAAAATCAAAACTGAGTTAGCCGGAATTCCAGGTCTTTGACTTGCTCCATAACCTAATTCAGCAGGGATAAACAGCTTTGCTTTTGTGCCCGTTTTAAAAAGCTGCAAAGATTCAGTCCAACCACGAATTACGCCATTAACAGGAAACTCAGCAGGCTGACCACGGTCATAAGAAGAATCAAATTGCTTACCATCAATTAAAGTCCCTTTGTAGTGAACCTTAACCGTATCTTCAGCTGTAGGTTTAGCGCCTGTACCTTCGGTTAAAATTTGATACTGCAAACCCGAAGGTGTTACTTGAATACCGGCTTGTGATTTGTTTTTTTCTAAAAAGTCTTTACCTGTTCCTAAGTTTTTTTCACCCTCTTCTTGAGATTTTTTGCTCATTGTCTCTTGAAGTTTCATTAGGGCTTGTTGCATTTCTTCGGGCTTCATTTTTGACTCTTTACCCTCGACAACATCTTTAAGTGAGGCAGAAAGAGCCACTGGGTCAATTTCAATATTTTGACTTTTTAGGTTTTGACCAATCTGTTGACCAATAGCATAGCTAGCTTTTGATTTGTCGTTATCAAGTTTAGCCTTTTTTTCGCACGAAAAGCTAAATACGGTTGCCGTTAGGGCTAATGCCAAAACAATTTTATTTTTATTCATATGTTACCTTTGTTACCTTTCTTGATAAGGCCCTCAGTGGCCTATAGTTTGTAACTCCAATTAAAATAGAGAAAAACACTAAGTGCTACCTTTTTTTTTTGCGCAATGCAGTTTTAATACACTTCTTTCGTAATTAATAATTAATGACCCTAGCTAAGTTTAAAAGTTAACTTTGTAATCCGTGAAAAATAATCCCTCTGAAAAACATTTAAATATTGGCCCTGTATCGATTTATCATCTATCTCTTTTGCAGTTGGCTCTTATCGCACTTTCGACCTCACCCCTGTGGGTACGTTTGGCCGCCCCCCTTGATCCACTTAGCTTAGGTTTTTGGCGCCTTTTTATATCTATGGTGGCATTGGGGGTAACGCTTTTGGTTTTAAAAGGGCATGGGTTTAGTTTATGGATAAAAGGTGTATGGCTTAATAGAAATAACTTTAAAAATTTATCTTTTAAAAAGTTAGACATTAAAAAGTTGTTAAACATTAAAAATTTACGACTTAATAAACTACTGCTTAAAATGACAGCTATAGTAAAATATCCTTCACAAACAAGCGTAAATCTCATTTTAGCTTCTTTATTTTTTGTTCTTCATTTGTGGACTTATATGCTGGCTATTCACAACACTCTTATTTCTCATGTCGTTATAATTTACTCAATCAACCCCCTTTTTACGGCCATTGGCGAAGCTTATTTTTTTAAACAAGCCCCTCCAAAAAAGTTTTACTACTCCTATTTTTTAGCTTTTACCGGAATTTTATTAGTAGCCCTCGATAAAACTTCGCATTTTGAAACATCCTTGTTTGGTGATTTTTTAAGTTTTATTTCAGCAGGTCTTCATGCTCTGTATCTAATTTTTTCAAGAAAATGTCGAAATCACATCAATAATTTGAATTTTTCATTTGGCCTGTATTTGTTTTCAGCCTTAGGCTTTTTAATCTTAAGTTTATTTATTTCTAATCAACCATTAAATCAAATTTTTAATATGCCTTTCATTGTTTGGCTGGGAGTTATAGGACTGGTAGCTATTCCCACGTTTTTAGGACATTCACTGGTAACCCAATTGCTATCGCATATCCCATTAAATGCCATAGCCATTAATAAGCTTATCGAGCCCCCTATTGCTAGCCTTATGGCCTATCTTTTTTTAGCCGAAAAAATGGGCTATCTAACTCTGTTAGGTTTTATCATTAACACTCTGGCTATTGTTCTTTTTTACTCATTAAAAAGTAAAAAACTTTAAACAAGGTTCTATCTAGACTGTGGCATAGATACAAAAATGCTATAGAATCGAGTCTCTTGAACTAGCAAGGTAAAAAAAATAGGCTTCACCGGGCATTTAAAGCCTCTCGGAGGGTTTTACCTTGCATCAATTATTACGGTGTGAGGTAATATTCTAATCTATGGCTCCAACAGTTTTTAAACATAAACAATATCGCTTTTTTTTCTTTTCTCGAGAAGAATCTAGAATGCATATTCATGTGGAAACAAAAAATGGCGAAGCTAAATTTTGGATCGAGCCCGTGGTTGCACTTGCTGATTTTCAAAATATAGGTAAAAAAGAACTTAACGAAATACAAAAAATTATCGAAGGGAGAGCTCTTGAAATCACTAAAGCTTGGAAAAAACATTTCCCAAAAAGCTAGCGTTTCTGGAATAACTCGTTTTGGTGTTTGGATTCTGGTTAACGATTTCGAATATTATCTAAATTATACCGATTACCCATGGTTCAAAAAAGCTACTGTCGATCAAATTTTAAATCTGAAATTTAAACATAATCATCACCTTTTGTGGCCTGATATTGATGTCGAGATTGAACTCGAATCGCTCATGCATAAAGAAAAATATCCTCTGGTTTATTTACCCTAATTGCGGTGTTAAGTCCTAAGACTTAATCTAGTAATATGCTTAATGAGTGTGAGGAAATGCTACCCCTTGCATTTTCCCTTGCATCAATTATTATGGTGTGAGGTAATTCTAGAATATGAAAATTTATAAAAAAATAAAAGTCTCACCCGACACAATATTTAGATTTTTTATTATAAGTTCATCATTTCTATTCTTTATTCTAGATGTACCCATTTGCCAGGCTCAATCTCAGCCTTTATCTCAAACACAGACGCCCTCACAGGGACAGCAACCTAAATCTTCTTTTAATACTCAGGTTTTTGAAAAACAAAGTTCAGAAGAGTCATTTACAGACACAGTTAAAATGATTCGCTCTGAGCAAGATCAGTGGGAAGTTTTGTTTAATTCTAAAAAAAGAGTTTATACATTAAAAAGAACCGAAGACCAAGAGCCCTTAAAGCAAGCCTATGAAGATAAACTGAATGTTAATGTTACTGTAAACTCGGATACTGACCAAATTCTAAAAGTAAAAATTAAAAGTGGTAAAAACGCAAAAGACGAAAATAAAATAATAAATGACAACACTAAGAACTAATAAAAGAA
>DYOP01000123.1 GCA_020720425.1 Bdellovibrio sp.
AAAGAGAAAATTGACTTTTTTCTTTGGGTTGGGATTTGGGAGGGGGTTTTAGAGGCGCCCCTTAATTAACCGTAGTTTGTCAAGAGAGACAAAAAATTTTTGATTTTGAGGGTACAATAAATGAAAAATTTGAGAGCACAAGCGCATGACAATCACCCCAAACACATTGTCATTGTCAAACCTAAAGCCTTTCATCAAGTGGGCGGGCGGCAGACGGGCGTTGCTACCTGAGCTTTTGCGCCTCATGCCAAAAGATTTTAACAACTATTTTGAGCCTTTTATCGGCGGCGGGGCACTGTTTTTTGAGCTCACAAAAATCGGAGCGTTAAACGGCAAAAAAGCCTATCTCTTCGACGCAAACGCAGAACTAATCAATGTATACCAAACCGTCAAAAAACACCCAAAAAAACTACTAAAAAACCTAAAAGAGTTTCAAGCAAAACACTCCGAAGAGTTTTACTACATCACGAGGGCGATGGACAGAGAGCCAAACTTCAAGAGCCTACCCACAGAAGTACGGGCGGCTAGGTTTATTTATCTAAACAAAACATGCTTCAACGGGCTTTGGCGGGTAAATAGCAAAGGCTATCACAATGTACCGATAGGCAGATACAAAAACCCCACAATCTACGACGAAGAGCTAATCATGGCAGCAAGCATAGCGCTACAAAACGCCGAGATACGACACGCCGACTTTGCAAAAGTGCTTGACTACGCCGACAAGGGCGACTTCGTATATTTCGATCCTCCGTATTATCCACTGAACGCCACTTCTAGCTTCACGGCGTACCATGAAAATGCGTTTTTGGACGAGGAGCAAAAGAGGCTTTATAGCGTATTCAAAGAGCTTGCAGATAGAGGTATATCGGTCATGCACTCCAACTCCGATACGGAGTTTATCAAAGAGCTTTACAAGGGCTATGATATAGAGTTTGTAGAGGTGAATAGGTTTATCAATAGTAAGAGTGGCGGGCGTGGGAAGATAAAAGAGATTGCTATAATTAACTGCAAAAAGGGAACACAAATGACAATAAACGACAAAATACAGCGACTAGCACTGGAATATTCCGTAAAACTAAAGACCAATATAGATGAACGAGTTGCCGATATGCAATCAGACGACAAGGCTCATTATTTAATATATAAGGTCTTGGGTATCTCTGCTGAAGATGGCGAACTTATTGATTTATATCAAAACAAAGGGCGGTTTTTATACAAGTATGCCGGTTCATTTTTGGAAGAGGCAACAAAATTATGCTTTTTGGAAAAGTTTCCAAAATCAGGTAGCTCGAAAGTGCCGAATACCGAAGGGGTAAGACCTAAAACATTTGAAATTGATTGCCTAGTTAACAATGAGGCATTTGAAATAAAATGGCGAGATGCCACGACGGACGGCGATCACATAACAAAAGAACACACCAGAATTAAAGCTATCAAACAAGCGGGATACAAACCAATGCGAATTATGTTTTACTACCCAAATAGGGCGCAAGCCATAAAAATACAAAAAACACTGGAAACTCTGTATGATGGCATAGGCGGAGAGTACTACTTCGGGGATGCCGCTTGGGAATATGTAAAAAATAAAACAGGAATTAATCTAAAACTAATTTTGGAAGAAATAGCAAACAAGAACTTCAAGGCATAAATAATATGAAAGAGCAAGTACTAAAAGGGGATTGTCTTGATATTGTCCCACTGCTTAAGAAGCAGAGTGTAGATTTAATCTATTTAGATCCGCCTTTTTTTACAAACAAAATACAAAAACTAAAAACACGAGACGGTAAAAAAGAATTTTCCTATGAAGATATTTGGGAAGATCAAAAAGAGTATGCAAAATTCATGTTTGATAGACTGTTTGCCTTAAAGGATGTTTTAAAAGATACAGGTTCGATATTTGTTCATTGCGACAGGAATGCAACACACATTATAAAAGCGGTCATGGATGATGTTTTTGGGTGTGATAATTTTCAATCGGAAATTATTTGGTATTACAAGCGGTGGTCAAATGCAAAAAAAGGGCTTTTATCGTCACATCAAACAATATATTTTTATTCAAAGACAAAGAATTTTAAATTTAACACCATTTATACGGAGTACTCCGAAACTACAAACATAGACCAAATTCTTCAAAAACGCATTAAAGACAATAACGGCAAAACAATTTACGCAAAAGATAATAACGGTGAAGTTGTCGCATCGGATACAAAAAAAGGCGTACCGCTTTCCGATGTATGGGAAATCCCATATCTAAACCCAAAAGCAAAAGAGCGAACCGGATACCCAACCCAAAAACCGATACTGCTATTGGAGAGAATTATAGATATTGCCTCTGATGAGGGGGATACGATTTTGGATCCATTTTGCGGTAGCGGCACTTCATTGGTTGCGGGCAAAATAAAAAATAGGAATGTAATAGGTATAGATATTTCCGATGATGCCGCCGAGTTGTCAAAACAGCGATTATCTACGCCATTCAAAAGTGATTCTTTGGTGTTAAAAAAGGGCAGAGGGGCATACTTGAATAATGATTTGGCAGAGCTGTTTCTGTACGGTATAGACTATATTCCAGTACAGAGAAATAACGGCATAGATGCCGTGCTGAAAAAACAGTTCGATAGCAAACCAATTTTGGTAAAAATACAAAAAGACCATGAAAGTTTGGAAGAGGCTACAAATTTGCTTTACAAAGCCGCATTGTCTAAAAGCTCAAAAAAATCTTTTTTAATTCGTACAAACGATATAAAATCACTGTTTAACCATGAAAGTAAGCCAAACATAATAGAAATTATTGATGCGATTAATTTTAGAATCAACTATGCATTAATATAAGGGCACCTCTAAAAACTCTTATTTTTCACTTTTTTAAATTATACAAAGCCTATAATCATTGGCTTTGCTACTAAACGCATTATGAAAAAACATAGTTTTTAGAGGTGCCCTTAATAAAGACGCAGGACAAGAGCTTGCAATTAGATATGACAACGGCGACGTTG
>DYOP01000124.1 GCA_020720425.1 Bdellovibrio sp.
CAGCAAACTCAGGACTAATACGCTGCAAATCACAAATTTCTTGATGAGCGACAACAACCGACATTTTGCTACTACGGGCACGGTCTAGGAAGCCGAGGAACAACTTAGAATTGTTCCAATATTAAATTTTAATTGCTGATTATCACGAAGCCAACAAAGAAGGATCAAAAGTTTGAGCAAAAAACTGCTCGATTGGTTTTTGTAATATTCCTCGGACCAATTCAGACTTAGTACAATTCGGTCTCGAAGTTGTGTGGCCGTGCCATCAGAGATTAAATTATATGGCATAGAGAGTTTTTTTTCTGTTAGTAAAAAGATTTGCAGATCATTAATTCGATCTGCTTGAGCTACGTACTTAGAAAACTTTAAAAGAGTTTCCATATCTGATTTTAAATTAATTTCAAAGATTCGAGAGAGAGAATTTCCTTCGGTCATGACCTGAATATAGCGTTTTATTTTTTTATGATAGCGATCTTTAGATTTACGAGCGATCTCAAGTTCAAAGGCAACCTTTTGCCCCTGAGGGTTGATATAAATGGCATCGGGTCTAAATTCTGTGGGCAAATACTTTTTAACTTCATCGATTTCAGAAAGTTGACTTTCTGAAATCCATTCTTTAATTAGGCCCGAGGATTCAAGGGCAATACGGACTTGGGTTACGCGTTGGTCATGATCAAAGATGCGACCATCGACATCGAATAAGGGGCGACAGTAGTTTTTTGTAGGACGCGAGTTCTTTAAAAACCTGTAACCTTTTTGAGTCAAAACATAGAGCGGCCGATTACAGACCTCGGTTAAAATCTGCACCATCTCGGTTTTCACCAGATGAGAAATTCTTTGCTTCGCCCAGATCAAAGAGTTACTGGTCGAGCCCCATTTGGTAACCTTGAAGAATTTGCTGTACAAAGCTTCAAGAGTAGAGAATTTCATCTCCAAAATAAACTCAAGAACATCTAGCTCACGCTCAGTTAACCGATAACCTTTTGCTGATCGAACCTTTGGGGTGTACGTTGGTGCTGCGGTTACTTTTGATAACTTAGCCATCAAAGCCACTTCAAAAAATGGAAAAAAAAACAATTTCTTATCAAGTAGTCCGTAGTTCATTAAAATCAACCTTGTCTCTAACTGTTGTTACTGTTATTTATTCTCATGTTACTTTTGTAAAAGTAACGCTACTTTTTTCTACTAACGAGGCCATTTATTTAAAGGCCCCGTTTTATCAGGATACTTTTTTTCTTTTTTGATTTTTAGGCTTAACCTCAAGCTCCAATCCTAAGCCATGCATAATTTGGCTTAAAAGTTTAATGCTAGGGTTGCTTTCTTTATCAAAAACTTTATAAAGAGTTCGACGATTGACCCCTGTATTTTCAGCTAGCCTTGAAAGGCCATGAGCCTTAGCTACATCGCCTAAGGCAATGGGCAAAAAATCCATGTCATTATCAATAATTGCTGAAGTAATATAGGCTGATGCAAACTCAGGATCCCTGAGTTTAATCATCAGGTCGTCTTCAAAATTGAGTCCTTTAGTTTTCATCGTACTCCTTTTTCCATTGCTTCCAGTTAGCATGAGCTTTTTCTATATCCGAAGATTGAGTGCGTTTGCTCCCACCCATAAGAAGCAAGATTATTTCATTTTGGTAAATGCCGTAATAAACTCGGTAACCAGGTCCATAATCAATTTTAAGTTCATGAACTCCGTTACCGACACTTCGGTTTTTGCCAAAATTACCAAACCTGCTTGCCGGATTCGTTTATAGATAATTGCCTGCGAAACTTTGTCATTAAGACTATTTAACCATTCTCTTGCGGGTTGTTTTCCCGTTGAAGTGGTAAAATATTCTATGATTCGAGCTTTGACAGTCACTTTTTAAAGTGTGCCCTATAAGGCACATCCCTGTCAATGAAAACATTATGAAAATATAAATTCATGAATCGACTGTTCATGCTAAGTCCTGCTGGGCACATATTTCTTTGCCATTCTGAAATTAATCATGCTGGATACTTTTTTCTCATCTGGAATGTCGGGGAGCAAAAATCCTAATCCCTCAGTGGCTCCTCGTACATCAATCCCAGCCAAACAAATATATCGAGTCATGACTTTCTCATCAGTCCAACCGCATATCTTTTTAACGACAGGGCTTGATACCCCTGTGTTTAAAAGATGAGTTGCAAAGCAAGCTCTTAACGCATGAAAGTTGACCGAGCTGATTTGGATAGCATCACAAAATTCCCTTAAAACTTTAGCCGCTTCTCCCCGTCTCCACATCGGAATTCGAGGCAAAACATTTTTGTCCTGAGGATTTTTTTTTGCTTTCAAATCAACCAGAAGGCCATGAACCTCTTGATTCATTGGAATCTTTCTCCAGTAACCAGCTTTAGTTGATTTAACAATTTTCATCCGGCCATTATATGATTTTGAACAACTTATCATCTTTGTTTCAAAGTCGATATCACTCCATTCAAGAGCATAAAGCTCACCTGAGCGCATCCCTGTATTTAAAGCCATAAACCAGATCGGGTACCAATCATGATCCATTGATCGGGCTTCATCTAAAAGCTTTTGAATTTCAACTAAAGATAAAACTTGAGGTGGCTTTTCATCATTAACACGCCCTAAATGAATTTCGCTGGCGGGGCTGTTGCGAATGCCTATTATGGAGCCATCTTCGATACCCCATTTAAAAATAGTATTGATCGAAGATCGAACTTTTTTTAGTCGACTTCTCGAATAGCCTTGATCAAGCATGTCTTGTAAAATTCGCTTCACATCCCCAGGGTTAATGTCATTACAGAATTTGTTGTTCCATGAGCTGGTAAAACGTTGAAGTGTAGCAACATTTTCCCATATTGATGAAAGTTGAATTTTTTTAACAAGTGGAGAGCCAGATCTATGAACCATTTCATATTTTTCGAGGATGTAAAATATACTGTCGATTTGATCATCTCTTGAATCACACCGCTGGGGCCTGTCAGATCTGACA
>DYOP01000047.1:0-2935 GCA_020720425.1 Bdellovibrio sp.
CTAGGTGCTGCCCTCTTTGATATGATTTATCATTTGGTCTTGGGGCAGAGTTACTTGTTCCCCCGATTTTAGGTTTTTTAGGGTAACCGTATGAGTTTTATTTTCATTGTCGCCCATAAGGGCTATCCATTTGGCTTCGGCTTTATCGGCTTTTTGAATTCTTTTTCCGACTTTGCCAGAAGTTAAAAGTTCAGCCGAAATGTTTTGGTTTCGAAGCTTTCTTGCGAGCCCTTGAGAAATTGAAATTTCATCATCACTCATCGGAAGAACAAAAATATCGGTCGATTTAACTTGTGGGGTATTCTGAATTTGTTTAAGTAACAGAGTCAGTCTTTCGACTCCGGCCGCCCAGCCTATGGCGGGGGTGCTATTTCCCCCCATAACCTCTACTAAATCGTTATATCGGCCCCCCGAAAGAACAGCGGATTGAGCGCCAAGTAGGGTTGTCGTAAATTCAAAAACAGTATGCGAATAATAATCAAAGCCTCGGACAAGGCGAGGGGATAATTTAAAAGGTATATTAAGATGCGTAAGGCCTTCGGTAACTTTATTAAAGTAATCTTTTGAGGCGGGAGTTAGGCACTCTTCTAAAGAGGGTGCGTGATCAAGCAATTTTTGATCACTTTCTGATTTTGAGTCTAAAATACGAAGCGGATTTTTTTTAAGTCTAATTTTTGAATCTTCTGATAAATCATTTTCATATTTTTCAAGATAACCCACTAGTTTTTGTAAATGAAGGGCTCGGCTTTGTTTGTCGCCTAAAGTATTAAGCTCAAGGGTGATATGCTCACTGAGTCCCCATTTATTAAGAAGTTCAGACGCACATAAAATAGTTTCAACATCGCTCCAGGGCTCGAGAGCCCCTAAAAACTCGACTCCAATTTGGTGAAACTGTCTTAGACGGCCCTTTTGGGGGCGTTCATAGCGAAACATAGGGCCAGAATAATAATATTTTAATGGTAACTCATGAGTTAATCCATTTGAAAGGAGGGCCCTGACAATTGGGGCTGTCCCCTCGGGCCTTAGGGTTAAAGAGTCCCCTCCTCGGTCTAAAAAAGTGTAGGTTTCTTTGGTAACCGCATCTGATGAGTCACCAAGAGTGCGATGAAAAACTTCAGAATATTCAAAAATAGGGGTGCGCATTTCTTGGTAACCATAGAGCTGAGTATGAGCATAGCTCGAAGTTTCAATAAATCTATGCAAATCGGCTTCAGCGGAAATAAGATCTTGAGTCCCTCTAACCGTTTGAGATTTGGGTTGAGTCATAGGCGGATCCCCCTTTTCTGTCGCCATGAGTCTTTCAAATAAAAAATAATGTGTCAATGGACAGCTCTTAGTTTTTTGTTCAATCTAGGCCCATGATCGATGTAAAAAAAGATTTCAAAATTTTAAGTTTTAATATTCATAAGGGCGTTGATTTTTTTGGAAAATCTCAGCTCACAAAGCTTAAAGATAGCCTTGCCGTGAGTGATACTGATTTGGTCTTGTTGCAAGAGCTTGTTGGGCAGCACAGTTTTAAACAAAAAAATCGCCATAAAATACACACTGAAGATCAGCTTGAGTTTTTGGCTGATACGATTTGGAGTTATATGGCTTACGGTAAAAATGCTGTTTACTCGGATCGACATCATGGGAATGCCATTTTGTCTAAACACCCTGTTGATTGGTGGGAAAATCATGATATATCTGAGACTCCGTTTGAATCGCGCGGGGTTTTAATGACCAGGTTACCGCTCAGCGATAAGCGATATTTATGGATAGCCAATACGCATTTAAGCTTAATAGATAAAGATAGAAAAGTTCAGATGGGTCGCATTTTTAAATTATTATCAGCCATTCCAGCCTCTGACCCATTGATTTTAGCAGGAGATTTTAATGATTGGAACATGGGGCTTTCTAAGCTGATTGGTCAGTCTCAGCTTGGATTATCTGAAGCTTATGAAAATTTAAATGGTCAATTAGCAAAAACCTTTCCGGCGCCATGGCCTATTTTAAGCCTTGATCGGGTCTATTATAGGGGTATTAAGCCCCTAGATGTACAGGTTCAAAATTCAAATCTATGGAAAAAGCTATCAGATCACCTTTCGATGAGAGTAACGTTTAGTTTTTGATCTGGCGTAATGAAGTTTACTTAAAGCAAAGGGCTTACTTAAGGAAAAGGGCTTTTATGTAAAAATACAGATAAAAATTTAATTTTTAAATAGACCAGGTGAATGTCTCAAGTTAAAGTTAGTCTAAATAATATATATCAGGCTAAAGTTAAAAAGATTAAAGTTAAAAAGATTAATCTTCTTAAGATTAATCTTAAGAAGATTAAAATATAACAAATTAAAATATAACAAAGGAGTTATAAATGGAATTTAAATTAATGGACCTTCCTTTTTCGAAAACATCAATGCCTGGGTTTTTAACCCCTGAAACATTTGATTTTCATTATGGCAAGCATCACCAAACCTATGTTAATAAATTAAATGAGTTGTTACCAGGCTCTGGTTTTGAAAATGCAACTCTTGAAGAAATTATTTTAAAAGCCACAGGCCCTGTGTTTAATAATGGCGCCCAAGTTTGGAATCATGATTTTTACTGGAAAAGCTTATCTCCTGAATTAAAAAAAATAGGCTCCAAAACTCAGTCTATGCTCGAAGCTACATGGGGAAGCGTAGATCAATTTAAAAAAGATTTTGAAGGTAAGGCGGTAACCGTATTTGGTTCGGGATGGTGCTGGTTGGCCTATGACCCTCAGTTAAAATCATTAAAAATTATCCAAACATCAAATGCTGAAAATCCGCTTAAGCAAAGCTTAGTGCCTCTTTTAACTTGTGATGTTTGGGAGCATGCGTACTATATTGATTACCGAAATAGCAGACCTAACTACCTTGCTAAGTGGTGGGATCATGTTAATTGGGATTTTGTTGAAGCTAATCTTGTAGCTCAT
>DYOP01000047.1:3035-5546 GCA_020720425.1 Bdellovibrio sp.
ATGCAACGTGATGCATTAGTTCGTTTATTATTTTAAAAAACAAGTTAGTGTTTTTCTATGACAGATTTAAAAAGAAAAAAACTATTTGGTACCGATGGAATTAGGGGCGAAGCTAACCAATGGCCTATGACAAGTGACGTGGTTGTTAGAGTCGGGCAAGCCCTTGGTTATTTGTTAAAAACTCAGCAAATGCCAACACACTATAAAGGTGATATTCGAGTCGTTATTGGTAAGGATACTCGATTGTCGGGCTATATGTTAGAGCAAGCCTTAGCCTCAGGATTAAACTCAATGGGCATTTCTGTGTTACTGGTAGGACCATTGCCAACACCCGGGATTGGTTTTGTTGCCCGAAATATGAGGGCTCATGCCGGAATTGTTATTTCGGCAAGTCATAATCCCTATCAAGATAATGGGATTAAAATTTTTAGTGCTGATGGATATAAAATTGCAGAAACCATTGAGTCAGAAATTGAAAGACTTGTTTTAGAAGATAATTTGGATAAGTTACTTGTGCCCAGTGCTCAAATTGGTAGAACTAAACGAATTGACGATGCTCAAGGCCGATACGTGGTATTTGCTAAATCCACATTTCCTGAGCATCTGACCTTAGATGGTTTGAGAATTGTGTTAGACACAGCTCACGGTGCTACATATAAGGTGGCTCCTTCTATTTTTGAAGAGTTAGGAGCTGAAGTTATATCGTTAGGCGCCTCTCCTACAGGGACTAATATTAACGATAAAGTGGGGGCCCTTCATCCGGCTAAGTTATCAGAAGCTGTTTTACAGTATCGTGCTGATCTTGGAATTGCACTTGATGGGGATGGAGACCGCCTGATTGTAGTTGATGAAAAAGGTCAGGTTATGAATGGGGACCATATTTTAGGAGTGGCGGCATTGCATTTAAAAAGCAAAGGCCATCTTAAAAAGGATACTCTAGTTGTTACCCACATGAGTAACTTTGGTCTTGAAAAAAAAATGAAAGAAAATGGTATTTCCGTAGTTAAGGTTAATGTAGGGGACAAATACGTTGTCGAAGAGATGCGAAAAAATGGCTACAACCTAGGCGGAGAGCAAAGTGGGCATCTTATCTTTTTAGACCATAGCACCACGGGTGATGGTAGCATCGCTGCTTTAAAGGTTTTAGAGATTATTAAAGAAACAGGTGTCAAGTTAAGTGAGTTAAATCGAGTCATAGTGGATGTGCCTCAGGTACTAATTAATTTAAGAGTTAAACAAAGAAAATCTTTTGAGCAAATTCAGGGTTACCAGGATATGATACAAATGATTCAGGGTGAATTAGGAGATCATGGCCGCGTATTTGTAAGATACTCAGGAACTGAGCCGTTACTTAGGATCTTAGTAGAGGGGCCTGAGAAAATATTAATTGCTCAATATGCAAATCAAATTGCCGAATATTTACAAAATCAATTGGGATCGTAATGAAAAAACAAAAAATCAGATTAGGTGTTAATATTGATCATTGTGCAACACTCAGGCAGATTAGGGGTGGAGTAACATCTTACCCCGATATTTTACAGTGTGCAAAATGGTCAAAGCAAGGCGGAGCTGAGCAGATTACCATTCATTTACGCGAAGACCGCAGGCATATACAAGATAAAGATTTAAAAATATTGTGCCAATGGCGAGGGTTACCCATTAATTTAGAAATGGCCTTAAATAGTGATGTTTTAAAAATGGCATTAAAGCATAGGCCCGATTGGGTTTGCTTTGTTCCAGAAAAAAGGCAGGAGCTTACAACAGAGGGGGGGCTCGATGCGCTTCAAAATGAAAAATCATTGGCATTATATATTAGTCAGTTAAAGAAAAAAAACATTAAAGTATCGCTATTTATTGCCCCCGATCTTAAACAGGTCAATTCGGCCAAAAAAGTGGGGGCCGATGCGGTTGAGTTTCATACGGGCCACTGGGTTTTATTTAAAAAAAACAAAAAAGCGCAGGAGTGGGTAAAACTTGTACAAAGCTCTAACTTGGCCCATGAGCTTGGATTAAAGGTTCATGCAGGTCATGGTCTTGATTATCAAAGAACAAAAGAAATTTGTAAGCTTAACTTTTTAGAAGAAGTTAATATTGGTCACTCTCTTATATGTTACTCATTACAAGATGGTCTGGTTAAGAGCGTTCGAAAAATGAAAAAGGTACTTAATCAAAAATGATCATCAAATCGGTGATTTTATCATTACAAGATTTATCGGATTTTGCAGATCAGCTGAGTTTGCACTTAAGTGGTCAGGAGTTAGTACTTTTAGATGGCCCTATGGGCTCGGGTAAAACAACATTAATTCAGATGTTACTTAAGAAAAAAGGGGTAACTCATTTAGTTAGTTCCCCTACATTTAGTTTGCATAACTTGCACGTTGCAGGCGATGGAAGTTTAATTCACCATTTTGATTTATATCGTCTTCAATCAAATGAAGATTTTTATAGTTCAGGTTTATTTGATGTATTGCAGTCTAATGATCTTACTTTTGTAGAATGGGCCAGTCATTT
>DYOP01000047.1:5646-8585 GCA_020720425.1 Bdellovibrio sp.
CAGAGGCTTTAAATTATTTTCGCTATATTGAGGCCCACGATGAACACATTTGATATTTTAATTAGAAGCAATCAAAATCGCGGGCATGTTTTATCTGCCAGGCTTGCCGAAAAGGGATTTAAAGTGGCCTATTGCGATAGTTCGTTTCAGGCTGATCAGTCAAGTGTTCAGATAATTGATAATCCAAATGAAAATTTAAAGGAGCATTCGAGTGCTCAGATAAATATTGAAATAAATGAGTCTAAGGCAGAAACAGCCTCTTGGTTTTTGGGGGTTTTTCCTCAGACTCTTGACTTTGTTGAATACGAATATCTAAGTCAAACCCATACATTGTATCAATGTGATCAGGGCATGGTTTGGGTAACACCTCAAGGCCCCTTAGAACTTGGTCAGCCAAGCCTTAAAGAGATATTTAAAAGAAGTGGTTTTAGTGAATCGTTATATTTGGCACTTGATGCACAAAATGAGAATAAAGATTACTTTAGTCATTTCAATAATCAAGACAATGGGAAATTTGACATAAAGCCAAACCTAAATCTAAATTTAAGTGCTAAATCATTTTTGCAGCTATTAGCGAGTTTAAATTTAGGTTTTTTTGCTACGAAAGAAGAGTTAAATAGAATTGGTTTAGTAACATCGAAAATTCAAACCTTTATGATTCCTTATCTAAAAAATTTTGATTTAAAAAAGTATTTTAATGGTAAAAATATATTATATTTATCCCATAACGAGCAGCCCACCTTTGAAAGTGGTGCTTGGAAAATTCAACTATCAGATGGATCAGCTTATAACTTTTTGAGCGTTATTGATTTGAACAATATAAGCCTAAATGAATTGCCAAGTGGTGGTTTAAAAAATAAAAGTCAGGTGGGTTTAAGTACTAAAACGGGATCAAAACTATCCTCTCCTGTTGGTTCAAAAATATTCTCAAAAATAGGATTTAATAAGTCTACAACAAATCGAGTAGATGGCTTTTGGTTAAGTTTTAGGGTTAATGTAAGTAACCTATGGACCACAATGCCCTATTTTCCGATTTGGAGCCTGTGGTGCGAGGATCCCGATGCGGCACCTATTTTAAATCAAATGTTTATTTTTATAAAAGATTTTTCTGATAATAATTATGCTTATGTCTTTTTTAAAGATGATGCCGAAAATGCAAATCAGGATTGGTATGAGCAAATTCAAATTCAAATTATTGAAACGTTTAATAAAAAAATTATGAATTCAAAAATCACACTTGTAGAAAACTCAATGGTTAAAGAGGCTGTATTAAAAAAAGATTGTTTATTTAAATCGAGCGGATTGGATTTGAATTATAAATTTAATAAAGGTTATTATTCGGTTCGCACCGATATGGACATGTTTATAGATTGGAATGGTCGATTTGTTTTAGAAAAAAAACTAGCAAACCAAGTTGAAAAATGGGTTGCAAAAAAAAGAGAAGCCATCAACTTCAAAAAAACACTTAATAATAAGGGATAAAAAATGATAGCTCGTTACTCTCATCCGGAAATGTCAAAAATATGGTCGGCTGAAAATCGATTTTCATATATGCTTGAGGTCGAAAAATCAGTAGCTTTAGTTCAAGGGGACAAAGGAATTATCCCAAAAAAAGCGGCACAAGCGATTCAAAAGAAATCTCAATTTAATATAGATCAAATTAATGATCTTGAAAAAACGCTTAAACATGATGTGATTGCATTTGTTCAAAATGTGGCTCATTACATTGGGCCTATGGGGCGTTACTTTCATTTTGGATTAACGAGTAGTGATGTTTTAGATACGGCTTTAAGTTTGCAAATCAATCAGGCTAGCCTGATTTTATTTGAGCAAATTAATATTTTAAAGGTTGAATTTAAAAAAATAATTAAGGCTCATAAACAAACAATTTGTGCAGGCAGAACTCATGGCATGTGGGCTGAGCCGATTACATTTGGTTTAAAAATGGGTGGTTTTTTAGCTGAGCTTGAGCGTAATGAGGCCCGTTTAAAAAAGGCTTTAGTTGAAAATAAAATTTGTAAATTAAGTGGGGCGGTGGGGACTTATTCTGTTTTAGATTTAGATATCGAAGCGGCAGTAGCAAAAAAATTGGGGTTGGTGCCCGAAACAATTGCAACTCAAGTGATACCAAGGGATCGCCTGGCTCAAATGATTTCAGCCATTGCATTTTTGGTTACCGGTTATGAACGATTAGCTATAGAGCTTAGACACTTACAAAGAAGTGAAGTGGGAGAAATTTTAGAGTCTTTTTTGCCAGGGCAAAAAGGATCAAGTGCTATGCCTCATAAGCAAAATCCAATTACAGCTGAAAATATCACAGGTCTTGCTCGTCTCTGTCGATCTTATGTTATTGCTGCGTTTGAAAATATAGCTTTATGGCACGAAAGAGACATTTCTCACTCTTCGGTTGAAAGGGTTATTTTGCCAGATGCTTTTATTTTGGCTGATTACTCTACAAGAAGGCTTATTCAGCTACTAAGTGGGCTATATGTAAATAAAGATCAAATGAAATTAAATATAGATAAATCTGGTGGGCTACTTATGAGTTCTCATTTTTTACTTTTACTTGTTGAAAAGGGTTTAACTCGCGAAAAAGCTTATGAAATGGTACAAGCTGTCTCGTTTGAGTCTAAAACTAAAAAGGCTTCACTATATGATTTGGCTTTAAGTAACAGTGAGATTATGAAATTGGTTACTCCAAAAGAATTAAACGATGTTTTTTCGGGCAAACGCCACTTAAGAAATGTTAATAAAATTATCAATAGAGTTTTATAAGTTTTTTGATGGATGATAAAGGATATTTTCATATTGATAAAGAATTATTTTAATGGATGATAAAGAGTATGGCTTTGTTGATTATGGATTTGGAAGACGTTTTAATTTAGTATTATCTTATTCTTATCTTGGGTCACAGTCTCGGCCACAGTCACAGTCGCAGT
>DYOP01000047.1:8685-12724 GCA_020720425.1 Bdellovibrio sp.
GCTAAAGTCCTGTGAGCTTACTATAGGCCCTAATTATGAAGATTTTAACATTAACTTTTCACAGCATAGGTTTAAAGAAGTTACTTATAGTCATGGCTTTAGCACTAAGTATTTTACGAAATTAAAAACGGTTGAGTTAGATAATTCAGTTCGGGGTATTAATGATGAAAATAAATATGGTGATAATAATTCAAATAATAATAATATTAAGAATAATTCTATTCAGGCAGAAAGAGTTGAAAAAGGATGGCAAAGCTCATTGTTAAGTCTATGTCAGTCAAGGTCTTGTGAGCTAGGTACTCAGCCAGAGCTAAAGTTTATTTATAGTGTGTTTATTAAAGCTAAATTTTTGAAGAGTAGTCATCCTATTAAAACGCAAGCTATTGAGGAGTATGATGCAGATGCAGATTTAAATTTTAATAATTTTGATGATAGCGGCGAAAATTTACTTGTCGATGCTGAAAGTTTTCAAGAGCTATTAGCTTGGATTACTCAAAATAAGATATATATCGGGTCAATGAGATGGATGTATTCAAAAAAATTAAATCATTTTGTTTTTTTAGGTCAAAAAGATGACTTTTTTAACCAAAAATATATACCGGTAACGGCTCTTACAAGGCATTTTTTTTTAAGGTCTGAATTAGTTCAAAATATATATTCGTATTTTTCTTTAGATTTGTTAGATGAAATTTTTATAATTGAGTTCACTTTTGAGAAAAATAATGAGCTAAAAATTAGTGATTGGCTAGAAGCTCTTGATGTATTTCAATCAAATGTAAAGTGGGTTCAGGGCCCTCTGATCTGCTTTTTAATAAATTTTATTAAAGCTAATAACGTAGGGGTTACAATTGATAACCAAATTAGCCACGAAAATTTATGGCTCAGCTCGGGATATACTTTTTTATTTGCAGGCAATAAAGAACAAATTAACAAAAGATGGGCTACTTTTGCACGGCCCATTGGTTACTTTATTAAGGAGCAGAAATTAGTATATAGAAATCATACATTTATAGTTTAATATACTTAAATTTTTATTTTGAGTTATTTCTGAGGCGCTAAATTAGAATAAGCCATTTGTGCTACTAATAATGCCAACTGCTTTTAGTGGTAAAGTAGGAAGGTTTAATAGTGGTATTTAGGTTTTCTAATTTTTTTTTCGGTTTAAGAGTAGTTCATAAGTTTCTTGGGTAATCTCTGGTTTTGTTAAGGCGACAGTTTTTGAAACGGAAATAGACTCTTCTGCTGTCAAGCCATGAGTATCATATAAATGAAAAGCAAGCCATGAGCTAGCCCTGTTACCAGAAGCGCAATAAACTAAAGTTGTTCCATCTTCGGAAGGGTTAATTTCAGAGTTTACCTTTTGAACCATTGTCTCGGTCAGTGCGTGGCAACCAGGAACGGGTATGTTTACATAAATCAAACCTGCAGATTGGGCTAATTCTTTTTCGTTAGGAAGGCTTTCTGCGGGGGTTCGAATGTTTATAACTTTATTTATTCCAAGCCGTTTAAGATCAGAAAAAGATTGAGGGGTAGGCCCGCCTCCAATAAAAAAATGACCAAACTTAACCAGCTTAACCATATTTGTTTGAAATGAGTAATCCATGGGTTTAATCTTCATGACTTGATCTTTTGTCATTGGGGCCTCCTTATGAATTTAAGTTATTTTCAATGTAAGTAATTTAAAAGTCATGCTGCATGCCTTCCTATAGACTGTAATAGAAATGTGCATTTTCTAAAACTTTTACAGTATCATTCTAGGGCAAATTGTTTTGTCTTAAATTGTTAGGTTTAAGTTGCTCAATTTGTTGATTTTATATTTTGTGTTTAGCCTTTTGACATATGTATCTCCAAATTTGGCACTTGGCTTAGTGATTGCATTATCTAGGTGATCAGGGGGGTATTTATGAAATTAAGCTTTAAACAGTATATTTTGGTTTCAGCATTAACAATAGGTTTTTCGTCGTGTTCAAATTAGGGTTTTCAAATATCTGAAATTGAAAAACTAGATATTCTAAGTCAGTCTAAGATTTTAAAAAACAGTGGTAACGTATCTAGCCAAGGTGTCATTGATGATGAAGACTCATCAAGCGATGAGCAAACTTCAGGAGATAGTAATGACCAGTCAGTAGAAAATCATTTTGTGCTTAAAGTTAGTACTGTTTGTAGTAATCAAGATACTGGCCAGAATGATAATTTAAATTTAACTACGGCAACAGATGTCGTGGTAACAATTACTAAAACTAATGAAATATCAGGTAAAGAAGAAGTAGTATGTGTTAATGATAATATAGATACTGTTAAGTTGAAATTGATGAAAAAAGTTAATGGTATTCGAACTATTGAATTTGATAATTGCCTACTTAAAGATGGCGAAGAGTATAATTATTCGGTTGTTGCTTTGATTAAAAACGGTGATGCAATAAGTGCGCAAAAATCACTCTTGTTTATTGGTCATCAATCTAGAGAGTTTGATACATTTATCGTTGGTAAAGAAGTTAAGTCCAACCCGCGAGATGAATATTTTAGTTTTTTGGCTCAAGCTAAAGTTCAAGTATTAGCTAATGCAAATAATGGTGAATCAAATCAAGAAGAATGTGATTCTCAAGCTTCTCCTTTGATGATTCAGACTCAAAGTGATAGTCAGCTATCATTTTCACTCTGGTCAAAAAGTTTAGTTCAATTTGATATTATGGGTGAAAATGGGTTTAAAATTGGTAAATCGTCACATCAAGCTGTTCCTGTGTCATGGGTCGAGCAATCTGAGTTTATGTTTTTAGTGAAGCCATCAAAGGCGTCAAACGGGCAGTTAGTTGTTCGAGGTATTGATGACATGTTTGGTGACAATACAAAAGGTCCAGATGGTCAATTTGCTAGTAACGGTTTTACAGCTTTAGCAAAATTTGATAGCAATACAGATGGTTATATTACCCAGCATGACCAAGTATTTGGAGATTTAAGACTATGGTCAGATATTAACCTTGATGGAAAATCACAATCTAATGAATTAATTAAATTATCAGATAAAAAAATCCAATCAATTGATTTAAACTATGATCCTCACTATAAAGAAGTTGACTCAAAAACCGGAAACCAGATTTTGTTTAAATCAGTTGTAAAAGCTGCAAATGACCAAGTATTTGTGATTTTTGACCTCTGGTTTGATCTTTCTCACTTAACAAATTAATAGCAATTTACCCTTTTAAAAGGTTACAATATAATAACAATCAATCATGTAAAGCCTTAAAACAAAGAGTTTAAGGCTTTATTGATTTTTAAAAATAATCAGTAAGGGGTTGGTGATAAAATGTTTAATAAAATCAAATTTAAAAAATCCTTTTTAATAGTGTTATATTTTATACCTTTTGTTGTTTTGCTTCTGAGTTATCAAAACTGCGCTGAAAAGTTTTCAGTTAGTTCTTCTGTATTAGGGTTAAATGGCGATTTAGATAAGCAATCACATCCTGTTCTCCCAACCCCAGTGGGGCCAACGCCCACCCCTGACCCCGCAGAAGCACCTAAATTAGAGGATTTTTATGATGGTCAGACTTTACTTGTTTTTGCCCATCAAGATGATGATCTTTTATGGATGTTACCATTTTGGGAAAATGCATATAAGTTTATTTTAGCCATGGCCCCCCTAACCCCCGATCATGAAGCTTTAATTGCTAAGCACCCTAAAGAGTACCGTGATAAGCATATGAGCCTTTGGGGATCTCTATCTCTTGACGAATATAGGGCTACATGGAAAGATCCACTTATTCGTCAGAAATATCTTAATTATGAAACTATATATGCAAAGTTAGAGGCAGAAATTTCTTCTTCTAACGTTAAACGTATTGTTACTCATAATCCTTGGGGTGAGTATGGGCATCAGCATCACAGGTTACTATCTTCTGTAGTTAAGGATTTGGCAATTAAATATAAAAAAGATGTTTGGTCAATGGCTGTTCTAGCTGACCTTAAAGATTTAACTAAATACACAGAGGCTGCAAACAAGCTGCCCTATGTTGAAGCTACAATAAATGAAAATGATTTTATG
>DYOP01000047.1:12824-18035 GCA_020720425.1 Bdellovibrio sp.
GAAAAATGTTTAGGTCCTATTCCATCGGATGGATCAAGTTATAATGGGATTTTAAATGTACCAATAAGTTGTGATCAAGATAAAATACCTCAATGCATGAAAGGATTTAGGCGAGTTTTGCTGGGTTTTAATTCGTTCTCAGATGGAACCGTCGAAAAGGCTTTTACCTGCGAGGTCATAGATGCCGAGCTACCTACAAATTACATTAGAGGTCAGCTCTACTCAAATGCGGTAACAGTGAGCTCCGAAAGCGGAGTTGTTCTTTCTTGCGCTGGCTCAGGAGGAATGCCGATGAATAAGCCTATGGGCTGTCAAAACAATCAGCCGGTTTGTGATATTGGTTTTTTGTTAGTTAAAACAGGAAGCATAAAAAATGATAAAAATGGAGTTGAAAATTATTATGCCTGTCAGTCTACGACTGGTAGTAGCCCAAAAGAGTATCGTCGCGGCGGGCTTTATGGCTTTGCGGTGCTTTATCAAGATCAAAGTTCAAAATATGTCGCCTGCAAAGGGAGTGTTACTGGGCTGGCGCCATTGCCTCCTATAAAATGCGGATCCGATTTTAAACCCCTTTGTGAGCCAGGGTTTAGGCGTGTTATCTTGGGGACCGACTTGAGTATTGCGGGTAGCAATGAGAAAGTTATGTATTTTACCTGTGAAGCGATGTAGTTGCAGGCAGGCTTGGCAGATTAATATTACTTATTGTATCAGAATAAAACACATATAAATAATATTTTACTTATTTTTTAAAATTGATATTTAAAAAAATAAAACTGAGATATACTAAATGGGTTGGGGGAGATAAATGAAAAAATTATATTCAATTTTATTTCTATTTTCATCATTACTTATTGTTATTATCTACTCAGGACAAGGTTGTTCTAACGTGCCTTTAGAAAAACTTGAGGCGCCTCTTGCGCCCTTTTTAAAACCCAGGTCTGAACTTTGTGTTATACCACCCGCAGAAAAAGGTAAGTACACTCGCGTGCTATTTATCGTGGATGTGTCTGGATCTAATGCAACAGATGTTAAACAAGAGTCAGGAGAAGTTGTTCCCGCGTCTGACCCCACAAAGGATCGTCGCTATAATGCCATGAATAAGTTTTTTCAGGAAAATAAAGACAATACTTTTATCTCGTGGGGTTTAGAGGTTTTTTCTTATGATAACTCAGGTCTTCAGCTAATTGATAACAATATAAATGGTGTCACTCGAAACTTTGGTGACTCGAATGAGTTTTCAAAGGCCTTAGCAAAATTTAAGGGCACTAAAGATTCTAACGGTACGCCCTATTTAGCTGCCGTAAGCAGCGCTCGAAAAGCTCTCGAGAATGAAGTTAAATATCTTAAAACTTTAAATTTAGAAGAAGAACCATCCTATCATATAATCTTTATATCAGATGGGTTTCCGACAGATAAAAGTGAAGAAACAATTTTCGGGGAAATTGATTTATTAAAAGTGGCAGTAGGAACGGGTCAGCTTTATCTTTCGACAGTATATTATAACTCAGCTACTCAAGATTCACCTATATTTATACCGCCTAAAGATTTACTAAAAAAAATGGCAGAGCACGGTAAGGGACGTTTCCAAGATGCTTCTCAGGGGGCAGATATTAATATTTCTGATTTAATAGTTTCTGGAATTTTTAAAGAGTCTTATTGGATAAAAGATTTTTATGTCTATAATTTAAATGCCAGTATTTGTTTTGATTATAAAATAGGCGTTGATTCGGATGCTGACGGAATGTGTGATAGTGACGAGCAAAGTATTAATGAACAGCTTGATTTTTTTGATGGAGTTTCTGGTGCGGCGACTGCGCAGCCTAATGGCATAACAGAAGAAGATGCTAAAAAAGCAGCAGGGCGAAGGTTTGACCCGCAATCAAGATACTCCTTTGATACTAAGTTTAATGATTTTATAATGTATAGGCACGTCTTTTTAAGAAGCACTTTGCCAAGTTGTACCGATGATGGAACTATAACTGATCAAGACCATGATCTTCTTAATCGTTGTGAAGAAGAATATTTACGCGCCGACTCGGCCCAAGCGATTACAAGTTCTTGGACAGAAGTTTTGCAAATTTTGGGTAACAAAGCTCAAGACACTCATTTTGATTCTGATGGTGATGGCATTATTGATTCATTAGAATTTTTATTTTTTGGCGGCAATAAATCAAATTCAGTATTTTCTCCTAATATTGTTGAATATTTTAATGGGCGCAGTTACCGAGACTATTTTTTTGAACACCAAAGCCCATTTGTCCCTAGCTCAAGTCAGCCCTATCAAATCAAAGTCGAGTTTGTGAGGAAAAACGAATTTGGCTTGGTTTGCTATAATATTCATCAAGAACATTTGCCCATTTTATCGGCTTTAACTGTAGATAAGTCAGATCCTTATGCCGGAGATAGCTTAAAACATAGTGCTAATCAAAACGTTGTTATGATTTATTATACTATGAAATTAGAAAATGATCCTTCAGGGCCTGATGTTACCATGAGATACTCATTTCAAAAGCACTCAGCTGGTAACACCAATCAAGGTGTCTCTTATAATGATGTTGAGTTTGAAGAAGTAAAAGGGTTTATGCCCGAATCGCCATAAAGGTACCTGCTTCCCAATGGTAACTATTGTGCGTCAAAATTTGTTTTTAACCGTTTAGCCGCCTATTTCGCGGTGTTAGGTTCAATCTGAACGGCAATCTGTCTTACTCTATTGATGCTATTCGTAGCCATTACCAGCGAAACTCATTTCAAAATTATTATAAATAAATATCTAAATAATAAAATATAGAATTCATTTAGCCTGTTTGATTAAAAATCTCTTAGCAGACATTACTTGTTCATGTTAATTGACGCAGCCTAGTTACCATTGGGAAGCAGGTACCTTTAAGTGTATTTAATTGAGACAATGACAGCTTTGATTGGCATTAAATCTTTTGGAGAAGCTGATTTGATGCTATCATAATAGTGTTCAATAAAATTGTTTTAGGGGGGTAACATGGGATTAGGGTTTTTAAATAAAAAAGTTGTTATTAAGTTTTTTGGATTTCTTTTGCCGGGCATTGTAGCCTTGCTTGCTTTTCAAAATTGTTCTCCTGTTGTGTTTTCTGGTTTTACTGAAAACCGATTGTTATCTGTTGATCAAAGCTGTAAAGAAGGTGAAACACTCGCTTGCCGAATTGAAAACGGTGATGGGATTAGGGAGTGTAATACCGAATTGGGAGAATTTGATAAAAACTGCCAATTAGTTAAATGTGATCCAGGATTTGAGCCAATTAAAGGAAAATGTTTACCCTCAGATTGTTCTAATGGCGCTATTAATCCACCTCAGTGCGATAGTTGTAGTGTAGAAAATATAATTATATCCGGTCAATGTGTTGTCAAAGCCTGTGAAAAAGATGAGACAAAAGAATGTTATATTGAAAACGGTACAGGTCAAAAAATATGTAACAATCTTCAGACGAGGTTTGAATTATGTCAGGTTGTGAAGTGTAACGAGGGTTATCATCAAGAAAATAATAAATGCGTAATCAATTCGGAGTGTGCGAATGGTGCTGTGAACTTTCCTGAATGCGATGAGTGCCAATTTGGGTCTCAATTTGATGGGACAAAGTGTGTAAAGCATTACTGCGATCCTGGCCATACCCAATCTTGTTTGATCGCTAATGGCGTAGGAAAGCAAACATGCAAGGACGATGGATCTGAGTATGGACTATGCTTAGTTGATAAATGTAATACAGGTTTTGTCATATTGGGTAATATGTGTATTCGAGTTATTGCGCCGCCAACACCAACGCCAACACCAACGCCAACACCACCGCCAACACCAACGCCAACACCAACGCCAACGCCAACACCTATAAATGGTGTTTGCGGATCGGCAAATGGAAAGATTGTAAGCTCGGCGCCCAAGGGAACTGAGGCTTGCTTATCTGGAACGCTTGAATATCTAGCGCAACCAGGAGTTGTCATTCCTGATCAGCCCGAAAAACATGTTTGGCAATGTAAAGGGATTAATGGCGGAAGCTCCGTTATGTGCTCGGCAACAGGTGTCTTATCTTTTTGCTCTGTCGGAAAATATGTTAGTAACAATCAATGCGTAGCTTGTACAAATAAGCCAGAAAATAGTACTTATATATCAGATGGAGGATCAACAAACTCATGCGCTTGGAGTTGTAACGCAGGTTTTTCGAAATCAGGTAACATGTGTGTACAAACCAGCGGGCAGGCAATAGTGGCCTATATTTATAGTGATTATGATTCTGATTCAGGTGCAAAAAACTGCAAAACCATTCACTCAGATCCTAGCATTAAGAATGTGGGCTATTTTGATGATGGTAACTATAGCTCATGTAATGGGGGAGCTCCTGTTTGTGCTAATGGTTCAAATGCAGTTGGAATTTCAAAAACAAAAGTTGCGGTTAATTCGACGGTTACTAAAACACATACAGTTTGTTATAAAGATGAGGCCAATCTGGGGTTTAGAGTCGTTGCTACAATTTACAGTAGGCAAATTGGCTCTACAAATGAGTGCTTAACGGCAACAGATTCGAATGCTGCCAATAAGGGCTATTTTGATCTAGGTGGTTATTCATTATGTGATAAAAGTAACATTCCTTTGTGTGCTAATGGATCTAAAAAAGTTGTTTTATCTATGAGTGAACAGGTAGATGGATCAATTAAATACCATACCGGCTGTATTATTAATAGCTCAGTTAAATCAAAAATTGTTGCCATAATAAATAGCCAAACGGCAACTGGTGGTGCTGGTAAGGCGGTTGATACTTGTTATACTGCTAATGACCAAATAGGAAAAGACCAAGGGCTTTATGATTTTGGTGGATATTCGAAATGCGTAAATAATATACCCTTATGTCAAAATGGCTCATATAAAATTATTTTTCAGCAAATGTTAGAAGGTAGTACAATTAAATACTTTACGGCTTGTATAAAAGATACCAATGAAAAAGGAGAAGACATTTTATCGTTAAGATAAATTATTCTATGGTCTATTTTGGTTAATTATTTTTATAAGAAAATCAGATAGATCTTTGTAAATAAATAGAGTTTGTGTGATCACCAAAAAAAGATCGTAATATTAAATTGCAAACTGAAATTGAAAAATGTGTTTATAAACTGAAATTGTAAAATATGAGCGATGAAAAGAATATTAAATATGATATTTAAATATGAATATAAAATATGAATATAAAA
>DYOP01000125.1 GCA_020720425.1 Bdellovibrio sp.
CCCCCTAATTTGAATGAAAACAATTCAACAAAAATACAAGGGGAATTTTTAAAAGTAAATTGATGATTGGATGCAGTGACCTCTACCCGAGAGTAGTAGATTGTTGATTTAATGTAGAGAAGACATTGTTCTCTATCTAATGAATATGCTTTGTAGGACCTTTGATTTTGGGAAGTTAGGCTTTGGTCGTCATCATTCGTTTTTCAGGTTTTCATTCAACATGAATGGAAATAAAAAGTATCCAAAAAAATAACCTCAAATAAAATGAGGTTGTGTGATATGCTTAAATTTTTTTGTTGATTGGTGTTGAAGATCAATATACTTACTGGTAAAATACATTGGTATTAGAGATCATACTTCTGAGGAACAATCTTATATTTGGCCATCATTTTTATTTTTTAGCCATTTTAATTTCAAAAATTCAAATTCTTGAGATTAAATTGAGGCGACTGCGGCACTTTTTAAGCATTAGCTAGCAAAATGTTCGTGTTCTGGTGAGAGGTTGTTGACATCCTAAAATATAGCTCGTGAGGATTCGTAGAATCTTCCTAGTTTGCCAAGGAGATCGAGAATAGATGCCATTTTTTGATGTTTTTAGAATGAATGGAAAAATTCATCAGATTTTTCGAGGTAAAGTTCTTACCTACAGTGCAGCCTGTTGATAAAACTGAAAAAGTTTCCTCAGGAAAAGGTTGGAATACATATCATACTGATTTCTGACTAGGCCATCAAATGAGTTGTTGAGAGGAAGTATCACATAAGTGAGAAATAAGGGGTCAAAATTGACATTTTTTGGATGAAAAATGATTTCAGATTTTTAAGGTTATTTTCAAAACTAAGAATAATACCTAGGAAAATGTTCGTTAAATGAGTAGTTTAAGAAAAGAGCTTTTGAATGAACCTACTTTGGAGAAAGGATGACTTGAAGTTGTTGAAGATAATTGAAATTTGCAAAAATGGTGAAATTTGGAGGAAAAGTGATTTTCACAAAGTTATTAAAAATGAATGTTGAGTATTAGATCCCCTTATCCCCAATTTACTTAAAATTGAAAAACTTGATTTTGGATTTGCCCTTTGAAAAAATTTCTTGGCAAAAAAAAGTTTCAGGATACTAAATTTTTTTTTTTCGCTTTTCTTCTGCTGGGGTTATTAACTTTCCTTAATTTACCTAATTCTCTGCTGGGGTTATTAAGTTTTTCTCATTCTCTGCTGGGGTTATTAACTTTTTCATGATTTTTCTGCTGGGGTTATTAACTTTTTTGCTTTCTCTGCTGGGGTTATTAACTTTTTCATGATTTTTCTGCTGGGGTTATTAACTTTTTTGCTTTCTCTGCTGGGGTTATTAACTTTTTCTGAATTCTCTGCTGGGGTTATTAATTTTTTCCGAATTCTCTGCTGGGGTTATTAACTTTTTCTGCTGGGGTTATTAACTTTTTTGCTTTCTCTGCTGGGGTTATTAACTTTTTCTGAATTCTCTGCTGGGGTTATTAACTTTTTCTGCTGGGGTTATTAACTTTTTCCAATTTCTCTGCTGGGGTTATTAATTTTTTTCAATTTCTCTGCTGGGGTTATTAACTTTTTTCTGAATTCTCTGCTGGGGTTTTTAACTTTTTCTGAATTCTCTGCTGGGGTTATTAAGAACTTAGGAAATTGAGGAGAGATTAAATTTTTGATAAATTTTTAATTTCTCGCGAAGAGATTAAATCTTCACTCAAATTTGAGTGGGAAGTATGAGTGCGCCACTGAATTAATTGAGTGGGAGAAAATTTTGAGAAATTTTATCAGAGTCTTTTTCTTGGCAAAAAAAATTTCCGGGATATCAGGGGGGGGTAGTTTTTGGCAAAATCAAATTTGATTTTTTGGCAAATTTTTTTTTCGGGATATCAGGGGGGTAAAAATGCATATTTAAGAAGGGGAAACATCTCCAGATTAAAAATAATTTGCGAACTCGATCTAAGCTTTTAGTGCTTCTTTTGGGATCTTTCGGGAACCTAAGGATAAAACTACAAAGCTTTAAGTGAGATTGCATTTTTCTCTATGGCTTCGGCGTTAAGCTGATGGCCGCTGAGGGTCTGGCGAAGGTTTTCCTGGATTACCGGCTCGTATTAGAGCAAATGGCCCTACTGGAATTTCCACGTGGGCTGTGCAATTGTCGCTGTAAAAGTTTCGCAAGATTCTTTTCCCAGTGAGAGTTGTTGTATCGATATCTTTGCTGATATTGTTACAAATAAAACAAACACGCTAGTACTGCGATAACTCGGTGAAATCGCTGAGAATATTTGCAGCTAGCACTAAAGCGACTTGAGTCCGAAGATATGCTATTGAGTTTTCTCACTGCAACTTCGAAGATTCTTGAAGCTAGAAGAAACAGATAGTAAACGAAACGATTCGGGATCGCTGCACTGAGCTAAATCTTCACTGATTAAGCACAGTGCTGATCTATTACAACGAGTCAGTTCTCGATGAACTCTTAACCTTAAGTGAACCAACCTTATGGAACACTATTCAAAAGATGAGTGAGATTTGTAGTGGATGACTTAGTCAGAAGCTCAAAACAAGCGCATTTTGAGGATAGTAACCTGGTTGATCCTGCCAGTTACATATGCTTGTCTTAAATATTAACCCATGCATGTGCCAGTTCAGTATTGAACAGCGAAACTGCGAATGGCTCATTAAAACAGTTATAGTTTATTTGATAATTAAAGATTACATGGATAACCGAGCTAATTGTTGGGCTAATACATGCTTAAAATTCCGTGTCCTGTGACCGGAACGTATTTATTAGATATTAAACCTTTTGCAGTGATGTAAAAGAGATGATTCAAAGTAACTGATCGAATCGTGGCTTGCCACGATAAATCATCTAAGTTTCTGCCCTATCAGCTCTCGATGGTAGTGTATTGGACTACCATGGCAGTCACGGGTAACGGAGAATTAGGGTT
>DYOP01000126.1 GCA_020720425.1 Bdellovibrio sp.
CGACCAAAAGGGTGATAGTTTTTCTAAAAGTTGAGTTTCTACAAATGTGTAAATGCCATCGCCTTCCATTTGTTTGTCGGTAACAATTTTTTTTGTTATCAGGGGATTAATATCATCGACTCGTATTAAATCACCAAGTACTTTCATGCTGTCATTTTGAATTTCGCTAAGGTTAAGTTTAACAATCCCTTTGTCGTTTGGTGTTTTTTGTCTTGCAAAAAATAAAAGACCATTAATAATTCTTATTTCTGATTCTTCAATTGTAGCGCGATCTTCATCTTTTTGAAAAAGATATTTGTTATGCCATTCTACAAAATCAAATAAAAGCGATAATTTTTTAACAATAATTTTTTGATTTCCATCGCCTGTATTTTGCAAGGTGAGGATATCAAAGGGGACTAAGGCTTCGGTCAGCTTTTGCATTTTATGAGTGGCTTCTTGAAAAATTTGAATCGTATACTTTCTTAGGATCATACTATTTATTTCGTAGTCCTGCTCTACGGGGGTGCCAAATTTATGGGTAACAAATGCCAAAATGGATACAAGTTTATTAATATTGTGAGGGGTAAAAACCATATCATCATCGGTTGAGGTTTTTTCGAGTTCGCGGATGCGCTGATTGGCTTTTCGTAAATGATCATTTACGGTTCGCATAATCGCTTTACTCCACTCCGGAAACTGCGAAAACTGCTGATGAAGGGCTTTGTATGGTAATACGATAACTTCGCTATCTTTAGCTGCTTTTACGCTAGCAGATCGGGGTTTGCTATCAAAAAAAGCCATTTCCCCAACCATGGCTCCCGGGCCCAGTTCGGCAAGTTTAATTTCTGAGCTTCCTTTAGACTTTAAAACTTCAAATCGCCCCAGCTTAACAACGTACATAGCATCAGGCTGATCACCTTCTTTAAATAGGAAATCGTTATTAAGTACAGTTCTTGTTCCGCTTGCCATAATTAATTTAAAGTCTATCGCATAACTGTGGGTTTGCGAATCAATATGTAAGCACTTTGATAAGCCCTATGCCTTTGTCTAGTTAGGACAAGGGGGCTCAGACAGGTTTCGTCTTTAGCTTAGATTTTTTAATAAAAATTGCACACATGCACATCTTGTTTTTTTTTCATAAGTTAATTTGGTTTTTTAAGGGTGACTCAATCGGCAAGTTGCTTATTGGGGTTGAGGGTTAAAGAATTTTGTATTGCTTAAGAAATTCTTTTAAAAATGGATCTGTAATTGAATATTCTTTTTCACCTACTGAATTAATAAAATAAGAAAGCGTAGAGTCATCAAGTAATTTTTTGAATATGGCAGATACTCCTGTTTTTGATAAATCAGAAAGCCTTGCTAAAAATTCTTTACCGGTAACCTCTTTTACCGATTCAAAGTTTGCAAAGGCGATTAAAACTTTTCGGGCATTTGCGTTATAGCGAGAGTAAATTTCTTCATAGACGGATCGGGATTGAGAAATGAAATCCTTTAAAATGTTATCAACATCTGTTTTTTTAATAGTTTTATTTTGATTTTGTTTTACCTTTAAAATATAGTCGCATAATCGATTTATAGATTCGGGAATTCTATTCATTTTATTTTGCAGATATATTGACACATCTAATGAGATAGCCACACCTTTAAACTTAAATCTTTCCATTATGTATTCATGATATTTTTCATATTCAATAAATCCTATTTCAATACTGTTACCCCACGAATAAAAGGGGGCTCTTGGTTTATTAAATATGTCATTTAAAATATGTTGTTTAGATCCTAATATGACAACGGGAATTGAGGATTTCAGATCTTGCAATACCCCTCTTAATATAGCTTCAGCTCTTGGTATTTTTTTAATCTCTTGAAATTCATCCAGAATAACTAAAAATTCAAAACGATTTTGTTGCTGTAGGAGGTCCATATTTTCAAAAATCACTTTTGGAGAAAGAATAGGTTCGTTTTTTTCTGATTTTAAACTTAGTTCTCCTAAGGAGTCACCCGAAAGGGAGGGTTCCCAAGTTGGTCTTATATTTTTTAAGGATTTAAGAATATCAAAGCCTTTGCTAAATAAAGACTTTTTTTGAGCTAGGGCTTTGGAAAAGGAAAAGGTTAACTCCTGAGATAGTTGATCCATTGACTCTATGCTATAAAAATCCATATAGACGACAACTCTGTTATCTAAATTTTGAGACTCCCATTTTTTTGAAACAATATTTTTTATTAATGATGTTTTTCCAAAATTTCTGGGACCAAAAATTTTAACATTTTGGCCTGACTGAATGTAGTCAAATAAGGCTTTTTTTTCATTTTCAGAGTTGCAGAAGTCTGCTTCGTTGATCAATTTATCGTATGAAAAATACACAAGCGCCCCCTTAAACTAGCTCCGTATTTAGATTAGACAATGGTCAAAATTTAGTCAACTTTTTTTGGTCATATAATTGTGGGCCTAAAATATAGAGCTGATAAGTGCTTGTTTATGAGAGAAAATATCGTTATCTGGCCTGCTAAAACAGGCTTTTATCTGGCGTTTACTAAAAGCATCCCTTTGATCTGCTGCCCATGCGCTTACAAAGTAAATGCCGATTGGCCCTTAGGTATTGGTAAAGATGGTAACCCAATGTTATTGGGACTATGACTGAATCAAACCAACCTATTTTTTGGCCTACAACATAACTTCTGAGTCCTATTTTAGTGTAACTATAATTTGGGATTAGATCACAGTACTTACTAGGCTTCTTTCATGACTAGGTAGCCCAGAAAATGGTGAAATTGGCTTCAGATCAAGGATTAAAGAGAAAAAGGAAGCGAAGGAATAGTAGAACTATTTTGAGTGTCCGATTTTCCTTTAAGACGCAGAGCTGGAGACAATAGTGCCGTTTATGGGCCACCTAGTCATGAAAGAAGTCTACTCATAGCCACATCGATTATCATCTACTCGCTCTAG
>DYOP01000048.1:0-3482 GCA_020720425.1 Bdellovibrio sp.
GAATCGCAACCCGCATTACCCATTATCTGGCCGTTGTTGTTATAGAGATCGGCCACCCACTCCCAATGACCCGTCATATTATTGGGGCCCGAGGCCCCGTCAACGCAGGCCGCTGCCCACTCACCTGCCGAACAAAGACGCGCTTTTGGATCCTTAGCACGACAAGCTTGATGGCACCAAGCCACGCGGCAGGGGTCTCCATCGTAGAAGAAATACAAAAAGCCTCAGTACTACCACTTGTCCCGATCAGCGTAAAGCCAGGTGGGCAACTGGTGCGGCCTGTAACTGTTACCGTGCCTGTTACCACTTCTTGCCATGCACTTGCTTGGCGAATATTCATTTTATTAGTTGTTGTATTATAGACAACAGCACCATCGGGAGAAGTTGCAAGAGCATCTCTGCCTCTAGCTGATTACCTGGAGGCACCTTTAAGTCCGAAATCTTGTGAGCAGCATCAAGCGCAAACAGTTTTCTTCTTTTCAAAGGTACCTGCTTCCCAAAGGTAACTAGCCTGCATCAATTATATAAATAGACAGGACTTTTAAGAAGCTTTTGACGCATGATAGTTACCTTTGGGAAGCAGGTACCTTTACACCTTTACAAGCCCAGCCCTTGCAAGTCTTGACGGCAGAGGGCGCAAAAGTAATTTTGACATCTTATCGGCTGCCTTTAAAAATAAGGGCAAATCAATCCCCGTAGAAACCCCCATACTATTAAACATATAAACCAACTCTTCGGTTGCCACATTCCCCGTAGAGTAGGGAGCATAGGGGCATCCCCCAATTCCGCCAACACTCGAATCAAAAACTCGAACCCCTAATTCATAGGCCTTTAAGGCATTTGCAACAGCCTGTCCCCTCGTATCATGAAAGTGACCGGCCAAACGCTCAATGGGAATAGTTTTAGAAAGTAACGTAAATACTTTTTCAATATCTTTTGGCCCAGCCACGCCTATTGTGTCACCAATAGACACTTCAAAACAACCCATTTCAAAAAGCTTTTCAGCCTCTTTTACTACAACTTTGGGTAACACAGGTCCATCAAAAGGGCACCCAAAACAAACGCTTAAATACCCTCTCACCTTGATATTGTTTTCTTTTGCCTTTTGGGCCACAAGCTTAAAACGCTTGGCACTTTCGGATTTACTTGCATTGAGATTGGCCTTTGAAAAGCCTTCTGTACATGAGGCAAATAAAGCAATTTCGCTAACCCGATTTTTAATGGCTTGCTCTAAACCTTGAAGGTTTGGAACTAATACACTCATTTGATTTTTTTGATATTTACTTTTATTAGAAAGATTAAAAATTTGATTTACAACTTTTTTAGTGTCAGCCATTTGAGGAACCCAATCTTCTCGAACAAACGAACCCAGCTCAACTCTTTTTACTCCTGATTGAAGTAATAACTTAGCTACCGCTACTTTATCACTGGTCTTTAAAAAAACTTTTTCATTTTGCAAGCCATCTCGTAAGCCAACCTCAACAATAGAAACTTTGTTTTTTTTCATTTTACTTTTCTACCTCTTTAAGCTGAACAAGCAACTCACCCATTTTAACTTGATCATTTAATTTACAGGGGATGCTATGAACAATATAAGAGCCACTTGATTTAATCGAATATTCCATTTTCATGGCCTCCATGACCACAATCGTTTGCCCTTGGGTTACCAGATCCCCTTCTGAAACCATTATTTTAGTAACCTTACCAGGCATTGGCGCAACAATCGTATTTGATGAGAGCAATTGAGACCCTTGTTTTTTATTTCCACGTTTTGATCTTTCTGGCTCATTGGTAACACAGAGGGTTTTACCATTAATATGAACCCAAGTAACCAATGACCCCTCACCTTGACGCTGACCTGCGGCCTTAAGTGCTGTTAACGTTTGATTGCGGCCTTGCGATTTAGAAGTAAAATAAAATTTCATTTTAAACCCCTCTCCACATTTTACAAAAAGGATCAAATTCAAATATAGTTTTTGAAGGGTTTGCTGATAGCTGATCACCCCCTCCACCTGATATCTGAAAGTTTTGCAATTTTTTACTTGTATCCGTTATCCACTGAGTTTCTTCTTCCGAAAAAGTAGGGGGCTCTATGGGATCAGAAAAATATTTGCTAATAAATTGGGTTGTCATAATCCCCTCTACAAAATCGGGGTGTTCTAAAATTTCAATTAAAAATGGAATATTGGTATAAACTCCAAATATGATCGAGTCTTTTAAAACTCGTTTCATTTTTTTTATCGCGCCCCTCCGGTTTGTATCCCAAACAATAACTTTGGCAATCATAGGGTCATAATACTCAGTTACCGAATCATCTTTTTCGTAAGCATACTCAAATCTGCGTCCTGGGCCTAAAGGCCACTGTTGATATAAAATTTTTCCGGTGCTTGGCATTCCCCCTAAAAAAGGATTTTCGGCATAGATTCGGCATTCAATAGAATGCCCTTTCGGCAGCCCCAGTTCGGATTGTGAAATTACAAAGTCCCCTTGGGCCGTAAGTATTTGAGCTTTTACTAAATCAAAACCCAAAACCATTTCGGTAACAGGGTGCTCTACTTGCAAACGCGTATTAACTTCTAACAAATAATACTCTTGCCCATCTAAAAGAAATTCAACGGTCGCAGCCCCTTGGTAACCAGAACCCTTAACCAATTCAACAGCCGACTGAGCCATTTTACTTCTAAGCTCAGGGGATAAAGAAGGAGATACGGCTTCTTCAATTATTTTTTGGTGACGCCTCTGAACTGAACATTCGCGGTCAAATAAGTGAACCACTTCTCCGGTGCTATCTACAAAAATTTGAAACTCTATATGTTTAGCATTATCTAAGTATTTTTCTAAAAAAATTTGTTCTGAGCCAAAGGCCGCTTTAGATTCTCTTTGAGCTGATTCAATTTGAGCCTTCGCCTCTTGCTCGTTTAATATTAATTTCATTCCTCGCCCACCCCCACCCTGAGCGGCTTTAACAATAACGGGAAATCCAATTTCGATAACTTTTTTTGTTAAAAACTCGACCTCTTGATTTTGGCCTTCATAACCCGGGATCAAAGGAATTTGTTTTTTTTGAGCCCATTTTTTGCTGTTTATCTTATTCCCTAATAAGTCCATCGAATCGGCACTTGGACCTATAAAAATTATTCCTGAATCTGTTACCCGTTTGGCAAACTCAGAATTTTCAGATAAAAAACCAAACCCCGGATGAAGGGCATCCGCCCCCGAGGCAATAGCCCCATTTAATACAGCCTCAATATTTAAATAACTTTCAGCCGAAGGGGCTGAGCCAATACAAATTTTATAATCAGCAAGCCTATAGGCATAAGTATTAATATCCACATCAGAATGCAATAAAACGGTTTCAATCTCAAGCTCTTGACAGGCATGAATAATTCGAACAGCCACCTCACCACGATTAGCGATCGCAATTTTTTTTATGAGCTTTTTTTTCATCTGTTCTCCCTAAATTATTCATTTAAATTATTCTT
>DYOP01000048.1:3582-5961 GCA_020720425.1 Bdellovibrio sp.
CCACTACTCCCACTGCCGCCACTACCACTACCGCTGTTACCAATGCCACGCAGATTGTTATCACGAGAGCTTTTACTGGGGCCCTCTAAAGTTAAACCAACATCTATAACCTTATTCACCAACCCCATTTGCAGGGCCCTTTGGGCATCAAAAATTTGCCCTGTTATCATTTCTCCAGCGACACTGGCTACGCTAAACTTTTGAAAAATAAAATCCGATATAATGGCCGGTGCCAAACCTAATCTTACTTCACTAAAAGCAAATTGAGTTTTGGCGTGAGCCACCACATAATCAGAAACACTCATCAGCCCCAGCGCCCCACCCATGGCCGCTCCTTGAACAAAACTAATCAAAGGAAGAGGGCATTGCCACATGGCTTGAAACATTTGATAAAGCTCTTGGGCTGATTTTAAATTTTCTTGCTCTGTAAGATTTAGGCTTTGCTTCATTTCGTTTAAATCAGCGCCCGAACAAAAAATGTTACCCTGTCCTGATAACATCACAGCAGTCAATGCTGAATTATTTTTTTGAATATCTAAAAAAAGATCTGTTAAATCCGAGATCATTTTTTTATCAAGTGCATTTTTGGCTTCGGGACGATTAAGAGTAACCATTAATATATTATCTTTAGCTTCAACGGTAATCATAAATCACATCCTATAAGTAATATAAAGTTTTAACGACCACAATAAATTACATCCCACCAACGACAAAAATTTTAACAGTTACCATAAATCACATCCTATAAACACCAGAAAATTGTGAACTCTTCCAAGTGCGGTATAAAGAACATTCCAAAGCCAGTCCAACAATATGACGGGTATCTTTGGGATCGATAATTCCATCATCCCAAATACGCGCTGACGAATAAAAACAAGAGCTTTCGGTTTCGTATTTAGAAAGTATGGGCTCTTTAAATTTAGCCTGATCTAATTCAGTCATTGTTTGACCATTCAAAGCCAATTGATCAAGTTTAACAGTTAACAGTACGTTACTGGCTTGCTCTCCGCCCATAACCGAAATTTTAGCATTTGGCCACATCCATAAAAATCGACCTTGGTAAGCTCTTCCGCACATGGCATAGTTTCCGGCCCCATAGCTTCCACCAATAACAACTGTATATTTAGGAACGGTTGCGTTTGATACCGCCATCACCATTTTAGCCCCATGTTTAGCTATCCCCTCATTTTCGTATTTTTGTCCCACCATAAAACCTGTAATATTTTGTAAAAATAATATAGGTATTCGCCTTTGCTCACATAGCTCTATAAAATGAGCACCTTTTAAAGCACTTTCGCTAAAAAGCACACCATTATTGGCAATAATGCCTACCGGGTAACCGTATATCGAAGCAAACCCGGTAACAAGTGTCGAACCGTATAAAGGCTTAAACTCATGAAAATACGAACCATCAACGATTCGCCCAATAATTTGCCGCACATCAAAGGGCTTTCTGCTATCTTGTGGAATCACTCCATAAATTTCGTCTTGGGGCAAAAGAGGATCTTCAAAGGCTGATTGTTTTAAATTTTGCTTTTTTGTAACATTTAAATTTTTAACAATATCGCGAGCAATCAAAAAAGCTTCGTCTTCGTCTTCGGCCAAATGATCAGTAACACCACTTATTTGACTATGCACATAGGCCCCACCTAAATTTTCAGCAGTCACAATTTCGCCCGTAGCGGCTTTAACTAAAGGAGGACCACCCAAAAAAATTGTGCCATTATTTTTTACAATAACATTTTCATCAGCCATGGCCGGAACATAGGCCCCTCCCGCTGTACAAGAGCCTAAAACAATGGCTATTTGTGATATCCCCATCGAAGACATCTGAGCTTGGTTAAAAAAGATTCTACCAAAATGATCTCGGTCCGGAAACACCTCATCTTGCATGGGTAAATAAGCTCCTCCTGAATCGACAAGATATAAACAGGGTAACCCATTTTCCATTGCAATTTCTTGAGCTCTTAAATGTTTTTTAACAGTCATGGGGTAATAGGTGCCCCCCTTGACCGTGGCATCATTGGCGATAATCACACAACTTATACCATGAATTTTTCCGACACCGGTTACCACCCCTGCCCCGGGAGCTTGATTTTGATACATATCCCATGCTGCTAAAGTTGAAAGTTCTAAAAAACTTGATTCGGGGTCAATCAGTTTATTAATTCTTTCTCGGGCCGTAAATTTTCCGCGGGCTTTGTGTTTTTCTACAACCAAAGGGCCTCCGCCCTCTTTAACCTTTTCGAATGCCTTTTTAAGCTGACGCAGTTTTTGCATCATAGATTGTACGGATTCTTTATAATCAAGCGAGTTTGCATCGATTTCATTTTCAATTGACTGCATCTGTATCCCCTTTTTACCCGTTAAACTTTTAGC
>DYOP01000048.1:6061-17677 GCA_020720425.1 Bdellovibrio sp.
TTGTTACCATATGCCCTTGTTACCATTACCCTTTTCACCATTTTCCCTTGTCACCTTACAACTTGTATCCTTAATAAACAGCTACTCATCAATTGTATTTTGAACTTGAAGCTTCCAATGAGAGTTCATTTGAATAACTCTTTTTTTATCTGAATCAATAAACAAAAATGGGAGTTCGACCTCGACATTTTTAGTTTCTAATGCCTTTAGCTTAAAAGATAAAAGTTCAACATCGCTTACCCCTAACCTCACAAAAACAGGCCCCTCCGAGTAGACCAATCTTTCGACCTCAAAAGATTTTAATTCGATTTTTTGATATATTTTTTGATATTCAAAAAATATCTGACCCGCTCGAGTAGCTGCCAAAACTAAAATAGCTTCTTCGATTTGTTTTGAGTTAGGCTTACAATTATGAAGAGTCGACGGAATTTTTAACTCAATCTGACCTTTATCAAGCTGAATAAGCCTTATCTGAGATGAAATCCAAAGCGGCTGAACAAAAGAGCTAGCCTCCCACAAGTAACGCTTCATTCGCTGAGAAGGAATTTTATTAATAAAGTCCGTTGTTATTTCGAAAATATTTTTTGAAAAATCTTGTAAAATCATTTTTTCTCCTAAATAAAATGACAAACCTAGACCTGGATTGACGCGCCATCACTTTGGTAGTCCCTTTTATATATTTATGAGTTAATCTTACTTTAACGACTAGATCAAGGTGGGACAGATGAAAAATTTAGGACCTTTTGTGATACTGCTTGTTATGGTAATGACTTGGATGAACATACATAATGCCGATAACGCTTTATCTTATATTTCGCAAGCCAGCCTTCAATCGGAGTTTAAAAATATAGTCATAAAAAAAATCACTGATTCTCGCCCAGAAGCCCGATCTATTGAGGTTAAAAATATTTGGTCCGAACTCGTTTCACCAAAAAGCGCTCAATTATATGTTACCTATCAGTATGATCTTCCCTCACAAGATAGCCCCTCAGAATGGACTCACAGCGAAATTCAAGCCACAGCTAAACTGATTAAAGATTCTGACACGGCTCAAACTGAGTCTTGGCGCGTTGAATCCTTTACGCCAACCAAAGATATTGTGGCATTTAGCGAAGGCTTAAAAATTACACCTCAGTCAACCGAATCTGATAATGCTACACATTGATGAACAGGGCTTTATTTTTGATCAAGGCCAAAAAGTTGACCCCCTCTCTCAAATTGATATTGGCTTTGAGGTTTTAAACAATCTTCGCTTGGCCCCTAATCATTCGTATCAATCTTTATTTCATGGCCGACCTGTTACCATTGAACCTTATGACCAACCCTTAATTGCTCAGTCAGCAAAACTTCTTAAATCTCATGAAATTGAACTTTCGTTTAACTATGGTTACCAGCTTTTAGCTCATACCAAAAATTTAAAAGCTGATGCTTGGGATAGATTTTATGGCTTAAACGAGCACAAAATTCCTTTTGTTTTAAGCCCCCTAGCTCAATCACAACTGTTTGACCAAGTAACCAGCTACTCTGACGATAGCCTTACGATTGATTCGGTAACTTATCCTATTGAACCTTTGTATCAAACAAAAAAACAGGTTCATTTGCCCGAGTTTTGGGATGCCTGTTACCTTGATGAACATTCTCCCCCAGGTTGGGAGGTCGGCGGACCTCACCCGATGTTAACTTATATGATTGAAAAATTAAAATTAACTAAACTCAGAGTTTTGGTTATTGGCTGTGGCACAGGCTCAGATGCTGCCTTATTTGCCCAAAAAGGCCATTTGGTAACAGCTCTTGATTTTTCACAAAAAGCTCTTGATTTGGCCAAACAACGTCACTCGTCGTGGTCACAAATTCAATGGGTTAAAGATGATATTTTTAATTTTACAAAAAGCCATATCGGCCAATTTGATCTTATTTTTGAACACACTTTGTTTTGCGCTGTTCACCCGGATCAAAGACAAAAGCTAGTATCGGCTTGGAGTCAGCTTTTAGCAAGCCAAGGGCACTTAATGGGTATTTTTTTTAACACCTTTCGCACCCATGCCCCCCCATTTGGAAGCAGCCAGTGGGAAGTAAAAAAACTTTTAAATACTAAATTCCGTTTTTTATACTGGCAAAGTGTTTTAGAAAAATGCCCCCCCGATCGAATCGGCAAAGAATTTTTTATTTACGCCCAAAAGGTACCTGCTTCCTAATGGTAGCTACACCGTGTCGAATCTTGGATACAATCTGATCAGGCTCATCCCCCTATTTACTTATGAGCTCTCACCTGATTTGCACATCCATATTGGATGCCTAGAAAACCATTTTTATATTATCCAGAGCTTCCCTATCATATAACGGCAAGATGCATCAACAGAGAGTGGTTTATAGACTCATTCGAAGTTTGGCACATTATGGAAAACTATCTTTACTTCATATCAAAAGCATTTGGGGTTGAAATTTTTTCTTTTGTTTTAATGGCCAATCACTTCCACCTCATTGCGCGCTTCCCCAAGGCCAATATAAGTGAAGCTATGGCCTACTTCATGAGAGAGACAAGTCGATCCATTTCAAAAGATGCCGAGAGAATAAATCAGATCTATGGAAGTCGCTTTTTTAGAACAGCCCTAAAAACAAACCAACACTTTCTGCACACCTATAAGTATGTCTATAGAAATCCTGTCGAGGCAGGCCAAGCGCAACATGTTGAAGATTACCCTTACTCAACTCTTTTTGGAAAGCTTGGCTCCGTAAAACTCGGCATACCTGTAGTCAATGATGTCACCCTCTTTTCTGACATTGAAAGAACACTCAAATGGCTAAATACTAATCCCCTAGATGAGCACAAAAATGCCGTTAAAAAAGCTCTAAGAAAACCAATTTTTAAACTGGCAATTAAAAGATCGCTAAGAAAACCTCACCCACTTGAATTTGACGCATATTAGTTACCATTGGGAAGCAGGCACCTTTTTGCCTTTTTGGCCTGATATTTGAATGTGTAGAGTCTGTCTAAATATTAAATAGAGAGGTGTTATATGAAAACTACAGCTAGCATTAAGCCAGCCCTTATGTTTGTGTTTTTTATGGGGCTATTGACCTTAGCATCGAGTTGCGGCTCAAGCGGTGGAGGCGGCTCATCAGCTCCCGCTCCCGCGCCTGCGCAGCCCACACAGCCCGGCGTGAGCACAGACCAGTTTGCTTCGACGCCCCAGCCTTGTAACTATCAAAACAGCCAATTAGGAATCCCGGTGCCTCAAAACTGTTCTATCTATTCGCAGTACTACACTCAGTGGCCAACGACGCAAACCAGTTGGTCTTATGGAGCATGGTACTGGCCACAACAATACCAACCAAGTACGACAAATTGCGGCTGCCCGTCAGGATATTTGCCAGTTTATGGGCTCACTTACGGAATCGCCTGCGCCCCAACCCAATACTTTGGTAACCAAGTGGTCTATTACAATGTGGGTTACACCGGTGGACAGTACTGGAATCAATATCAAAACACAGGCTGGGTAAATATCCCTCAAAACACTTACAACCCCTATCAAACAAGCTATAATGGTTGTTTAGCCACAACGGCCCAGGGCTGTGATGTACGACTTAATAACTGCCCTACAGGCTCAGTGTGTCAGCCAGCAGGCGGAGGTAGCACAATTGGTCTTTGCGCCCGTTACTAATTACTAAAACTTGTTACTAAAACTTGCCCAACTTAACAGAATTTGATTAGCTAGGCTCCTAAGCTTAAAACACAGCAAAGGAGCTACCCCCATGACTAACCCCCTTTTACAATGGCCCCATACCAGCTCATTTTTTGATGACGCCATACCTTTTGAACAAATCACTCCTGAGCATTTTTTAGAGGCCTTAGAGCCGGCTTATTTAGAAGCTATTCAAAATATAAATATAATTTCTAATTTGGCCGACTCGCCGACTTTTGAAAATACAATATTTGCACTCGAAACAGCCTCTGAGCATTTTGAGTATGTTACCGGAACCTACTTTAATTTATTTTCTGCCGAAGCCTCTGAAGAATTACAAGCTTTAGCTCAAAAAATATCTCCTAAATCAGCCGAATTAAGTAGTTTTGTTCTTTTAAATGATAAACTATTTTCTAGGGTCAAAAAGTTATGGGATACCAAAGATCAGCTTAAGCTTTTTGGTGCTGATGCTAAACTGTTAGAAAAAACCTATTTAAATTTTACTCGAAATGGCGCCCTATTAAACGAAGCCGACAAAGTAACCCTAAAAAAAATAGATCAGGAGCTGGCGGTTTTAAGCCCTCAATTTTCGGAAAATGTTTTAAAAGCAACCAATCAATTTTTTATGCATCTAACAGAGCCATCCGAAGTTGAGGGCTTACCTGAATTTGCTCTACAAGCCGCCCAAGAAGAAGCCAAAAAAAGGGGTTACCAACAAGGCTGGGTCTTTACCCTACATATGCCAAGCTACCTGCCCTTTATTCAATACGCCCATAACAGAACCTTACGCGAAAAAATCTGGCGAGCCCAAGCTTCGAAAGCTTTTAACCAAGAGGGAATTGACAATCAGCCCGTTATTTTAAAGTCAGTTCAGCTTAGGGCTCAAAGAGCTCAGTTACTAGGTTACCCCACTCATGCTCATTTTATTCTTGAAGAGCGAATGGCCAAAACTCCTGAGCAAGTTTATACTTTTTTAAATACAATTTATGAAGCCGCAGAAATTGCGGCTAAAAACGACTTTAAAGAAGTTCAAAATTACGCCAAACAGTTAGGTTTAGATGATGAGCTTAAGCCTTGGGATTTTACTTATTACTCAGAAAAACTAAAACAAAATAAATTTAACTATAACGAAGAAGATTTGCGCCCTTATTTTCAACTCGAAAATGTTATTCAAGGGGTATTTGACCACGCCCACAAACTTTATGAGCTTAACTTTAAAGAGCGCACCGATATACCAAAATATCACGAGGATGTTAAAACTTATGAGGTAACCGATAGCCAAACAGGCCAGTACATTGCCCTTTTTTATGCCGACTTTTTTCCGAGAAATACTAAAAAATCGGGAGCTTGGATGACCGCTTTCAGAGATCAAGGTTACCATAAGGGGAGTATTAAACGCCCCCATGTTTCGATCGTTTGTAACTTTACAAAACCCACCCAAGATAAGCCTTCACTGCTTTCTTATGATGAGGTTCAAACTTTATTTCATGAGTTTGGTCATGCTCTTCATGGGATGCTATCTAAAATATCCTACCGCTCAATATCAGGAACCAATGTTTTTTGGGATTTTGTCGAGCTTCCCTCGCAAATTATGGAAAACTGGGTCGCGCATAAAGAGGGACTCAATGTTTTTGCAAAACATTATTTAACAAACAACCCCCTGCCTAATGAGCTTATAGACAAAATGAAGGCCTCTCAAAATTTCTTAGCTGGTTACAACAATATGAGACAACTTAATTTTTCTTACCTCGATATGGCTTGGCATAACCTAACTTCGACCGAATCCATTAATTCAGTTTCGGATTTTGAAAAAAATACGACTCAAAAAACACGGCTTTTTGCTTTTGACCCTACAACCAACTCGAGTTGTAGTTTTAGTCACATTTTTGCAGGTGGTTACTCAGCGGGTTACTACTCATATAAATGGGCAGAAGTTCTTGATGCCGATGCCTTTGAGTATTTTTTAGAAAATGGAATTTTCAATCCCATGGTGGCTAAAAAATTTAAAGAAAATATTTTAACTCAAGGTGCACTTGAGCATCCTGAAATTTTATATAAAAAATTTAGAGGCCGATCTCCCGACCCCAAGGCCCTACTTAGACGTGATGGACTAATCCCTAAATGAAACCCCTTTATCTGGCCAAAAATGCGAGTGTTTCTATTGTTTATCGAGGTAACACGCCAAAAGCTGTTACCTTAATTAAACAACTTGTCCAAGCCTTTTCGGGCCGGGTTCAATTTTCGATTGCACCTGAACAAAAAGGTATCGAAAACCTTAAAGTCTTATCCCAAAAACAATTTCAAAAGTCTGATATGATTTTAGCCATCGGAGGCGATGGAACCTACTTAAGAGCCAATCAGCTTCTTAAAGGGGCCTCTGTCCCCATTTTAGGTATTCACTTAGGTGCATTGGGGTTTTTAACTCCGATCAGACATGAGCAAGCTTTAGATACATTTAAAGTTTGTCTTGATGGCCAGCTTGTTCTTTTAGCTCGTACGCAGATTTTAGTAACACTTAAAAGAGCCAAAAAAGAAATACTAAAACAGTACTCTATTAATGATGTTATTATTGAAAGAGGGGCGTCGAGCCACCTGATAGATCTTAAAATTTCGGGCCTTCACAATTTAAAGAACTCGCATATTAGTAATACACAAAGATCAAGCGACACTCAGCTTATTACTTACTCTAAAGGGGATGGAATTATTATCTCAACTCCTATGGGCTCTACAGCCTATAACCTAGCAGCGGGTGGCCCCATTTTACACCCTGATAGCCAAGTGTTTGCTTTAACCCCCATTGCCCCTCATAGTCTAACTTTGCGCCCCTTGGTGTTACCCGATACAAGCCAGCTTAAAATAGCTGTTCACAGCCTAAACAAACTAAGCTCTAAGGGACGATTAGTTATTGATGGGCAAATTGTATGCCCTATTAAAGCCTCAGATGAGTTATTTATAAAAAAAGCAACACAAACCCATTGGCTCATCAGAGACCCTCACGTTGATGATTACACCATTTTAAGAGAAAAGTTAAAATTTGGAGAACGAATTTAATTATGCTTTCAGAAATTCGAGTAAAAAATTTCGCAATTATTAATCAACTCTCTTTAGAGTTTGGAAAAGGGCTAAATATTGTTACCGGCGAAACCGGCTCGGGCAAATCACTTTTAATTAAAAGCTTAAGCTTACTTATGGGCGAAAAAGGCAATACCGAACTGATAAAACACGGCTCTCCCTTTGCTCAGGTTGAAGGCCTTTTTAATATTGAAAATCGCCCTGACATTTTAGAAAAGCTTAAAGAGCTTAACATTTCGCACGAAGAGGGCGAAGAACTTATCATCCGCCGAGTGATTAGCGAAGATAAACCCAAAGTTTATATTAATGATCAGCTGGTAACTCTTCAAACCCTTAAAAATATTACTTTTCCATTGATAGATTTAACCAGTCAAAGTTACCCACTTATCGAAATCACAGGGCAACATGACAATAAAAATCTACTTAACCGCACCTTTCACTTAGAAATTTTAGATCAGTTTGCAGGCTTGGTTAACGCTAAACTCATCTATTTTGAGCTATTTAAAAAATGGCAGGATCTTCAAAAAAAGATTGAGGAGTTAAAAAACTCAACAGGTCAAATGGCTCAAAAATTAGATTTTTTAACCTTTCAAAAAAAAGAAATCGAAGAGGTTAATCCTAAAATAAATGAGGACCTTGAACTTGAAGAAAAAACAAAAGCCATAAAAAACCAAGCAAAGATTTCGGCCTTTTATAAAACGGCTCAAGACCTACTTTCGCAAAATGACGATTCCATTTTATCGGCATTAAATCTTTTATTAAAAAAGCAACCCGAAGTATCGGGTTTTCATGACGGTTTAAAATCTTGGTTTACCCAGCTCGAAGGGACTTATCATCAGATTAACGATCTGAGTTACCAAATCGAATCGTTTCATGAAAAATCTGTTTTTTCTGAAGATCAAGTCGAAGAATTACACAATCGCTTTAACCTGATCAGAAAACTTCAAAAAAAATATGGCCCCCAAATCACGGATGTGCTTAAGCACTATGAAAAAGTCTTATCTGAACTGAGCTTAATCGAAAATCAAGATGGGATTATTTTAAAACTCGAAATACAAGCTCAAGAACTATTTAAGCAATTAACTGGGCTGGCCCAAGATCTTCATAGCAAAAGAAAGCAATCCGCTCAAGTTTTGATTAAAAAAATGAATGAGCAACTGACTGATTTAAACATGAAAGGGGTCAAGTTTCATATTCATATTGAGCAGCTCAATCAGCTTCACTCTACAGGACATAGTTTAATCGAATTTCATAGCCAAACTCGTAGCGATGCACCCTCTTTACCACTTTCAAAATCGGCCTCAGGGGGCGAGCTATCTCGCATTTTACTTTCACTCAAAGTCGTTACGGGAGCAGATCAATTTTCAAGAACTTATCTTTTTGATGAGGTCGACACAGGAGTGTCAGGACCCACGGCCGAAAAAGTGGGCAATAAACTTTTTCAAATTTCTAAAGACCAACAAGTGATTTGCGTAACCCATTTACCTCAAGTCGCCGCATTTGCTGATCATCATTTGGTTATCGAAAAATCAACCGATGGCCGTGAGGGAAATAATAATATCGTTCAATCATTTAAATTGTCTAAAGCAGATAGGGCTAAAGAATTAGCTAAACTTCTTTCGGGGCAGTCAATTACCCAAACCAGTTTAAAGCATGCTCAAGAGCTTTTAAAGTCAGCGCAAAATTTAAAAGATAAGTCGGTAACCAATAAGTCCCTGAACTCCTGACATCGTAGCACCTAAATCCTCGCTATTTTGCTCAAGCTCACCTGTTGTTTGAGTCACATTACCACCTAATGAGCCAGAACCTGATCCTGTCATGCGCTCAAATGGTAAATATCTAAAGTTACCTTCAACCACCATACAGTGATTGGGTGTAAAACAAAAATTAGCTCCTAATCCACCCAATGCGCCAAAAGAACTACTTGAGTAAGATCCACTGGCTGAGACATTTGAGTTTTCTAAGGTCGCAGAAAGGCTACCATAACCTAAGCCCACTTGCATAAAAAACTGGATAAATTTATTTTCTAAAGGGTAAAATCTAAACATCGGAAACAGGGTCATGCCTGTTAATGAAGCCTTTACCCCAGCCCCCTCTGCTGACTGCATAAAATACGAAGGTCTAAATAAAACAGCAAACATCGAGCTTTTAAAGCGGTATTGATAGTCAAATATAAACTCGTAAGCCGAACCTAACTCCTTAGTACCAGCTAAATTAACCGAAGATATCCAGGAATTAATATCCCCTTGAGTGCTATTTGTAAATGATAGGTTAAAACCCAAAGAGTGCGGATTTTTTTGTGCAAAACCTATTGATGATATAAAAATAGTTACCACAAAAATCAACAAACCTAATTGCCTGTTACCTGATTTCATTTTTAATCCTCCCTTTAAGTTTTAAATTAATAACAATCAAAATGCCTAATCTACTACAATTTATATTTTTATAATGAGTTACCCATATCGCAAATCTAATTTTTTAAATCAATTCGGTATGAATTTCTCATTAAAAAGTCTCTTAATAAGAAATTAATCTAAAATTTTATTAAGATCACGTCTAAATCCAATCCCAGACCAAAGACTAAATAAGCCATGTTACCTATAAACCAAGCCTATGACCAGATATGCCCACAAGCATATAAGGCGAGATCTACCCAGGCATTTAGGCAGTCAATGATCTAGCCATATGGCTACGAAAAACTATCTTGTTACCGTGCCAGAACTAAATCTAGCTCGTATCCCATCTTGCATAAATGATTAATTTTAAAGATACTATTTCAATGTCTCAAACTTTTATTACATTGCTTATTTTAACTGTTAGTTTTTTATCTACAGCACAGGCTTTAAATTTTTATTTCAAAAAAAGGCACCCTCAAAACGAAACCTTTAAAAAAGTGACCATAATCATTAAAACCTGGTGGATGATTTTTGGATTTTTATTGCTTTCTCTGGCCACGGCACCTATTGGCTTAGTCGCTGGTTTTGCATTAATTAGCATTATTGGATCACTTGAATACTATAAACATTCGAGAGTTAATAGTTTTGGATTTTTTCCACCTCTCATGATTTCTTCATTTATTATACTGCAATACTCTATGCTCTTAGCAGGACAATTAAAGCTGTTTCAACTGCTACCCATACTTTATATTTTAACATTTGTTCCGCCGGTTATTATTTTTAAAGGAGAAATTTCGAAACTATCAGAAACGCTGGCCAGCTTGATTTCGCCAATTATTTTTAGCCATTTTTTAGCCTGCCTTCCCGCCTTATATATTATGTTCAAATCCCTTCCCCAAGGCCATGGAACCGAAGGAGCCGAACTCATATTTTTTATTGTAATCGTTTTAACCGAAGGTAACGATGTAAGTCAGTTTATCTTTGGCAAATTATTTGGCCGCTATAAAATTATCCCCCATTTGAGTCCAAATAAAACAGATGCTGGCTTTATCGGCGGACTCGCTTTTACAACAATCATTTCGATAATTTTATTTTCTCATTACTTTTCTATGTCTATCATATCAAGTGCGTTACTCGGAGTATTAATTTCATTTTATGGAATTATGGGAGATTTGTTTTTTAGCGCCGTTAAAAGATATTTTAGCGTCAAAGACTTTAGCCAAGCGCTCCCTGGGCATGGAGGATATTTAGATCGCCTCGATAGCCTTATGCTAACAGCACCTATCACTTATTATTTTTTTCTTTTTTATTATGGAGGCCTATAATCCATGAGCTCGCAAAAAATCCCCATTCTATATAATATTATCGCTGCCCTCTTAGGCGCCTTCGGCCAATATGCTTACAAAAAGGGCGCTCAGAAAATTGGAATTGAACCCCTATTATCTAACTACAATCTTTTACTCGGAATTTTACTTTTTTGCGGAGTCATGGTTTTTTTTGTTTTAGGCTACAAAATGGGCGGCAAAATTTCGGTTGTCTATCCATTTTATGCTACTACTTTTATTTGGGGAACACTTATAGGAATTTATTTAGAAAAAGAACCCTTTCAATGGTCACTCCTTGGTGGAGCCGGCCTTATTTTATTAGGTCTATTTGTCATTGCCCAAGGGCAAAAGGTATAACATGAGCCAAAATCAAACACGAAGAGAACTCTCATCTAGAAAAGTTAATGCCTTTCAAAAATTTGCAAAATTTTTAGTAACACTTGGCTTAACGCCCAATCAAATTTCAATTTTATCTATGCTCTTTGCAATCATTGGAGGGGGAGCCCTTTCGCAACTTCAAAACACAGAAAACTTTTATATATTTCTTTTAATCGGATTTATTGGCATCCAACTCAGACTCTTATGCAATTTAGTAGATGGGCTTATGGCCATCGAAGGGGGACTTAAGACCCCTACAGGCGAACTTTTTAACGATGTCCCCGATCGTTTTTCAGATTTATTTTTATTTTTTGGATTATCATTAAGTATTCAGTCTTGGTGGGGCCCCCACTTGGGTTGGGCCACAAGTGTAGCGGCAATTTTAACTGCCTATGTCAGAACATTGGGGGCTAGCATGGGCCAAGGACATGACTTTAAAGGCCCCCTTGCCAAACAACACCGAATGGCTGTGATGAACCTAACCCTTATTTTATCTGGAACTGAGCAATTGATCTTTCAACATTATAACTACTCATTGATCACAGGATTTATTATTCTATTTGTTGGCTCTTCAGTAACTGTATTTACACGTTTATATCGAATTTCAAAAAAAATAAATGATTCAGCTCCTCAAAAGTAACAGGTTCAAATTTAATTAACTTAATAATTATATTCAATAAATATACTTAGCAAAGACTCTGAGCAAAGACTCTAAGAAAAGACTCTAAGAAAAGACTCTGAGCAAAGACTCTGAGCAAAGAC
>DYOP01000008.1:0-7936 GCA_020720425.1 Bdellovibrio sp.
TCTAATGATAACCTTTGAAGGTCCTCCTGTTATATTGTTTTGGATTACTTCTTTAACAATATCTTGAGTCAGCGAGGGATTTGGTAGGTTTGATGAAGTGCTTGGCATGGTAGGCATTTTGGGTAACTCAATTATACTAGGCACCTGAGGAGCCATGTCTGAAGAATTGATCATAGAAGGAGCCCTACTGGCATCACCCATTGGGGGTGGGGGAGGAGGGTTTTTGGGACCACTACTCTCGTTATTGGGATTGATTGCAGAAGCTGGCTCCCTAGGGGGCTCATTTTTAGCCTCTTTGTTTTCTTCGCCTGATTTGTTTTCTTCGGCGGCAATGGGATTGTTCATTTCGTTATTTTTAGGTTCATTTACTTTTTTGTTGTCAGCTTTTTCATTATTTTTCTTGTCGTCTTTTTGATTTGAATCCGATTTGACGTTACTTTCAGTATCGTTTTTTCTGTCGCCATTAGCCTTGCCGTCTGTTTTGTCTCCCTCTTTTTTATCATTTTTTTCTTCTTTTTCATTAATGGCTGATTTTGTTTCTTCTTGTTTTTTTTCAGAGTTATTTTTAGAGTAATCAATCTGCGAATCTTGGTTTTGTTTTTCTAATTCTTGACTGTCTACTTTAATAGGTAAGGCCGGAGGCTGAGAAGCCGAGCTTTCTGAACGTTCACCTGGGCGTACCATAACTATATTGGTGGGTTTGCCCGATTTGTCTATGTTACCAAAGGCAACAAGGCCATTAAAGGTAATAATTTCAGTTTTTCTTAAGTTTTGATTAAATGAAACTGTAAACTCAGTGCCTCTTACTCCGGCAACGGCTGTTGGGGTTTTAATTAAAAATGTGTTTTTTTCGCTATCATATTTTTGTTCAACAGAAGCTCTGACTTTACCATAGTCAACTTTGAGTTCAACTTTTCTACTGTTTGTACTGGGATCGTTTTTATAAGTAGAAATCTCAACGCTTGAACTTGGAGAAATATTTAAAATATTTTTATCTGACATAACAATCTTCGCTCGTCCGTCGACCGCAGTTTTAATTATATCACCCTCAAGGACTTTTCTTCCGGCCTTAGCTTTTTCAGCTTTACCTTTTGTTACGACTTGAACATCACCTTTAATAATCATCATGATTCCACTGACATCTGCAAAAGCATAAGTTGGTAAGAATATAAAAAAAACAGCAAACAAATTAAATTTAAAAGCTTTCATTTAAGTAACCTCCGAAGTTATTAAAAACACACATGTAAAACCTATCGGAAAATAATATAAAAACATAAGGGTAATTAAACAGTGCCCCCTCCATATAGATAAAAGTATGTATCAATTTGAAACAGATTGATCGAGAAGGCTTAAGAAGTATGATATATTAAAATTCCTATCAAAGGGTACTATTCAGGATTAGCGCTTAATCTTGGGTAGGCTATTGGCTAAGTTCAATTTTCTTTTGCTTCAACTAAACCAACCTGTCGCATGCTAGGCATTTTGCCACTCCCTCCCCCCTCTCGGTCTGAGGTAAAAAAGATTAAATAAATAACTTGTAATAATTTGCCAACGAACGACACTTATCTAGGCGAACGAAATTAAAATTGATATTTGGAGGGAAAATGAAAATTAATGGAATTATTATGCTCATCGCAGTTTCAATAGGCAGTACTCATGCATGGGCAGCTAACTATAAACTTGATGAGTCACATACTCAGGTCGGTTTCAAGATTAAGCATCTTGTTATTTCAACGGTATCGGGGCAGTTTAATAAATTTTCTGGAAAATTTGATTTCGATCCTAAAAAGGGTGAAATTAAAGATTTGAATGTCGAAATTGAAGCTGCGTCAATTGATACAAATGAGCCAGATCGAGACAAGCATTTAAAAAGCCCTGACTTTTTAGATGTTGAAAAATTTTCTAAACTGACATTTGTTTCTAAAAAGACAATCACAAAAGAAAATAAGCCAACAAAAATCGATGGTGAATTGACAATTCATGGAGTTAAGAAACTTGTAACCTTAGAAGTTGTTTACATTGGTTCGACAATAGATCCATGGGGCAACGAGCGAATTGCTTTTGAGGCATCAACTCAGGTTAATCGAAAAGACTACGGACTTAAATGGAATAAGAGTCTAGATAAAGGCGGAGTCATGATTGCTGACGATGTGAAGATCATTATAGAGGGAGAAGCGCTTCTTCAAAAGGCTGAATCAGATGAAAAAAAAGAAACCAAATAACTTATTAAAAGGGAGGATAAAGTAAAACAATTAATTTAGTCAATTTTGATAATAAGATAAGTCGCTTTTCCGGATGGGTTTAAAATTGGCCTTGATGGTCTTACCCCAGTCGTTAAAGTCACTATAAAAAACGTTAGCAAAATTTGAAAAAAGTAGAATAAAATATTTAAAAATTATAAAAACAAACTAAACCAAAACAAACTAAACCAAAACAAACTAAACTAAACTAAACCAAAACAAAAGGAAAACAAAATGAACAAAACAACAATTTTAACCGCAGCAGCGCTAACAGGGCTTATGATGGCAGGTTGCTCATCAGTTACTAAATCTACATCTGACTCGTCGAGCGCAGTTACTCAAGGCGAGTGTCACGGGGTGAATTCATGCAAAGGAACGGGAGATTGCGGAGGCGCAGGTTACTCTTGTGCAGGCAAAAATTCTTGTAAAGGAAAGGGCTGGGTTAAGCTTTCTAAAACCGATTGTGATGCTAAAGGTGGAACCTTTAAGAATATGTAATTTAAACGGATAGGAAGAAAATCAGATGGAAAAAAAACCAATGGTTGGTGTCGGACTACGTCCCACTCACTATCCAGTACTAGAAATAGAATCAGAAACCAACATCGAAAAAAGTGTTGATTGGTTCGAGGCTATTTCTGAAAACTATATGAATACTGAAGGACGTCCAATTAAGATGTTACTTCATGTTCGCAAAGCCTATCCTGTTGCTCTTCATGGGGTAGGTCTTTCTATTGCCTCGCATGATGGTGTTTCAGAGGTGTATTTAAAAAAACTTAAGTCGCTTATCGATCGTGTTGAGCCAATCATCGTTTCGGATCATTTTTGTTGGTCAAGTATGGGCGGGCACTATTCGCATGATTTGCTCCCGTTCCCGTTTCATTCGGAAGTGCTTGACATCATTTGCAAGAACGTCGAGACGGTTCAAGATTTTATGGGTCGACAGCTTTGCTTAGAAAATATCTCTTATTATTTAAAATCAAAAACTGATGAAATGCCCGAGTCTCATTTTATCAATGAAGTATGCAGACGCACGGGGTGCGGACTTTTGCTTGATTTAAATAATGTTGATGTGAACGCTAAAAATCATGGATTTCAAGCTTTTGAATTTATCAAAGAGCTAAATTTTAACAATGTTAAACAAATTCACCTTGCAGGCCCGTCGCAAGAAGAGGGTTTTGTTTTTGATACTCACTCAACGCCAGTGCCAGACTCTGTGTGGAAACTCTATCAACAATTCACAGACATCAAAAAGGATGTTCCCGTTATTATTGAATGGGATGAAAATATACCTTCATTTCAAGTTTTAGAAGAAGAGGTTCTGAAGGTTCGGCATATCATTAACAATCAAGAGGCCCATACATGACTAACGAAGTCCTCAAACCCTGGCAGGTTAGCTTTTTAAATTACATTTTGAATATTGAGCAGAGCTTTTTATCTGCTGCCAATTCAATGAATGATCTCTCAGTTGGCTCTTGTGCTGACATATATAAGCGTGGATATAACGCTCGTCTTGTCGAAAGTTTGGGTGATACATATTCAGCGACTTGGTGGGTTTTAGGCGATGAAGATTTTTTAGAGTTAGCAAGTGGGTTTGTGAGAGAGATTCCTTCAATAAACTATGATCTATCGGATTATGGCGAAGAGTTTTTCGATTTCTTAAAGGACAGGCCAGTTATTGCAGAAATTCCTTTTGTTTATGACCTAGCTCGTTTTGAATGGAATTTTAAATCCTTATTTCATTCTCAGGATAGCCCTGTTGAAGAAAATATTTTTGGTTTTATAGGAGCTAATCCTGATGCGAAAATTCGTTTATTACCATCGATAATTTTATGGCAATCAAATTTTGCAATTTATAAAATCTGGAAACAGAGAGAAGGTGACATTACCTCACTCAATGAAATTGATTTGGATATTGGTGAATCAATTTTGTGTCGTAAATTAGCTGGTAAAGTGCATATGAGCTATTTGGAAGAATCAGAGTTACGGATGTTAAATCAATTCCTAATACCTCGATCTATTGAGGAGGCTGTTATTAGTTACCAGAATCTTTTTGGTGAATTGACGCCTGAATCAATTCAAAGTCTGTTCTCGAGAATTGGTGCACTCGGTGTTCTCGGTGTTGCTCCTTTAATCGGTGCTGCTCCTTTAAATAGTCTCAAATAAAAAAACTACCTGTTAAGAGTTAGACTGGATATTAAAAATTGGATGGGCTTACCCACTTTTTTTCCTTAAAAAGCCTTGACTAGAATGCCCCTTATGATGTGACGATGGGTAACTAGTTGCACTAGTACAGCGACCATTTAATTTTTGACGGTTTTGGTCCTGCTTTTCTGCGGCTTAAATCGACTGGACCTTCTTGCAACGAAAGGCCCGTGTAAAGTTTAAATACTAAACCGGCAAAAATTAAATGGTCGTAGCACTACTAATTACAGTCAGGATATATTAAAGGAGAAAAGTTATGAATGTATTTTTAATGTCAGCTATTTTAAGTCTTGTGTTCAACGGTCAGAGCTATGCTTCGGAAAATAGCCATCATCATCATGGGGCTAATTCGAAAACGACAGAAACAAAGCCTGCAAAAAAATTTATTGCGGATAAGGACTTAAGAGAAAAAATGAATTCGATTTTAGAAGCTATGCTACAATTAAATAAAACCAAGTCTGTCACCGAAAAAAAGAAGCAAGTGATCACAACTGGAAGTGGCGTCGAATCTATCGTGCAGGATATTTTTAAGAGCTGCAAGTTGGCGCCAGATGCAGATGCGGCAATCCATCCCATATTGGCGCAAATTCTTGATGGAGCTGATATGTTAAAAAAAGGTGACGAAAAAAATGGTCACGAAAAAATTCATCAAGCTCTTTTAAAATACGAAGATAATTTTGACCATTCGGGCTGGAAACACAGTCGCACACAATAACTGCTCAACAAAGGTGAAATTGACTGAAAGGATATACAATGTCCCTGATAGAATTGAAAAACGTTAACAAAAAATACCAGAGTGGCGAAGTCATAGTAAATGCAACCCGTGATATTACTTTAGAAATCACTGAGGGGTCATTTGTTGCCTTCGTCGGGCCGTCAGGAAGTGGGAAGTCTACTTTACTAAACCTTGTTGGCTGCTTGGATATGCCAACATCAGGAAGTCTTTCAATTTTAGGAACAAATGTTGAATCTCTCGACCGTGTTGCGCGGGCAAAATTCAGAGGAGATCATCTTGGGTTTATATTTCAAAATTTTAGCCTAATTCCGGTTTTGACTGTATATGAAAATGTCGAATATCCCTTGGTGATGGTTAAAAATTTGCCCAAGGAGGAGCGACAAAAAAAAGTACGCGCCCTTCTTGAAAAGGTAGGTATGCTGGATCAGATGAGTAAATATCCGAATCAGATTTCAGGTGGACAGAAACAGCGCGCAGCTATCGCGCGTGCGCTAGTAGCAAATCCAAAGATTGTTCTGGCCGACGAACCGACAGCAAATCTTGATAGTGAAAGCGCAATGCAGGTCATAAGGGTCATGCATCGAATGCAAGAAGAATTCGGCACAACTTTTATATTTTCCACTCATGATCATAAAATTGTCGAAGAGGCAGAAATAATTTATTATCTTAAAGATGGTGTAATCGCTAGTCGAACAGATAGAAAGCAGAGGGTCTAATGTATATGTCGACTATCATAAAAATTGCTATTCGAAATCTAACTCGCTACACCAGAAGAACTCTTTTAACTGCAACATTAATTTCTATCGGAGTTATATTTGTTATTGTTTTCGGGGGTCTCGCCTCTTCATTTAAGAATTCAATGATCAACGTGATTACCGGTTCACTTTTAGCGGATATTCAGATTCATAAGAAAGGCTATGTGGAATCTATTGATAATCTGCCGCTTAATATTTATTTGAATTCGGCGGAGGTTGATGAGGCTACTAAAATTATAAGCGGTAACCAAAATATTATCGCATCCAGTCCTCGAATTAAATTTGCTGCTATGTTAAGTAATTACGCACAAACCTCAGGTGTAAGATTGGTAGCCATTTATCCTGATAAAGAAATTAAAACCTGCCCCGACCTCACCCAGCGAATAAAAGGCAAAAAAGATTTAAGTTCGATTTTAAATCCAGGCGAAATTTTAGTGCCTGAGCTTCTTTTTAAAGGACTTTCGCTTAAGATTGGCGATGAAATTGTTGTAATCGCAACAAACCGAGATGGGGCAGTAAATGGGGTTACTCTTCGAGTTGCGGGTTACTCAGAGGGGGTCATGGGGCCCTCGGGCAAAGATGGCTATATTCATATTGAAGATGCCACAAGTTTGCTGCGAATGGAGACTCCTGAGATTTCAGAAATCGCTATTAAGCTTAAAGAATTCAAATTTCTTTCTAGCAGCTATAAAAAGTTGGCCGAAAATACTAATAGTACTAACTTCGAGATTCATACATGGGAACAGCTGACTCCCTTTTCAACAATCGTCAAAATTGTTGATGTTTTGATTCTTATGGTACGCATGATTTTAACATCCATTGTTCTGGTAAGTATCATGAATATTATGATGATGTCAGTTTATGAGAGAATCGGTGAAATCGGAATGATAGCTGCTCTTGGAACTCTACCTAAGCAGATTCTTTCGATATTTTTCTTAGAGGGAGTTTTACTTGGCCTTATCAGCACAGTGGTTGGAGTTATTGTTGCGGTAGTAATTCTAAGCATTTTAACCATTGCCAAACTAGAGTTTAGATTTGGCTCAATGAATGTTGTACTCACTCCCGGCATACCGTGGAATGAAATGTTAATTACGGTGACAATTGTCATGATTATATCAGCTGTTGCAACACTACAGCCCGCAATCAAAGCCTCAAAGCTTGAGCCTGTTGATGCTCTTGGACACGTTTAAAATGGGAGTTTATATGAAAAAATATGGATTTATTTTAGCATTAATATGCGCAATCAGTTGGCCGCTTTATTCATCGGCTCTAGAAACGGCCAACGAGTTTTTAAAACGACTCGATAGCAAGCTTATGCCGGAAAGTTATGAGGCCTACCGTCGTCTAATTAACGAAGAACCTAATGGCAAAAAGAAAGAGTATTCTTTTTTTACCTTAAAAAATGGAACTGATAAAGTTGCATTACTCTATCTTGCGCCTGCAAGTGAAAAAGGTCGTTCGACACTTAGGATTGGCGAGAACATGTGGCTCTTTATTCCTAACGTAAATAAGCCTGTTCGAATTACTAGTCTTCAATCAGTTGTTGGCGGGATCTTTAATAATGCAGATATTATGGCCGTTGAATATTCTGCCGAATATGATGCTCAGTACGATTCAGAAACACCCAAAGAACGCATTTTGAGCCTTAAAGCAAAAAATAAAACTATCACCTACGATAAACTTAAAATGTGGATCGCCAAAGACGGCGAATATCTTAGAAAGGTTGAATGCTATGGTTCAAGCGGCGTATTAATAAAAACTTTAGAATTTAAAGCTGATAAAAATTTTGGAGGAGGGATTTTTCGGCCATCAGTGATTGAAACCCATAGCCCATTATACAAAGATTATAGATCGACAATTATTTATGAAAAAATCCGGGCTAAGAAAGTTCAATCTGAAGCCTTTACTTTGCCATTTATGGGCAGGATAAAAGAGTTTCAATGAAAAAAATGAGTCATATTTTTTCTATTCTTTTTTTATTTGGCTCTTTCGCAGCAATGGCT
>DYOP01000008.1:8036-21295 GCA_020720425.1 Bdellovibrio sp.
CCAATAATGCTACCGATAATGCTGCTGAAATGTCATTATCATCTGAGTCAGTTGTGAGTATCTCTGAAGACAGTTTGGCTAAAATTGAAATCAGTGGCAGTTTAGATACTAAGTATTCTATTTTAAAAAGTCAGAAATCCTCAACCCTATACAGGCTTCAGAATTTTGGACAGCCAGCTATTTCTGATGAGCTTTCACAACTTCTTTTAGAGCCCTATATAAATGGTGACTATGTTACAAAAGATATCAGCTTTCACGTAAAAACACATTCAACATATATTAGCGAACAGACGTCAACGAGTGAGCTAATTGAATTAAATGGTTCGGTGAATGCTTTGCCAACGCTTACGTTTACAGTTGGCAAAAAAGCTTATGTATGGGGTAAAGGATATGCTTTTAACCCTGTAGGATATGTAAACCCAACAAAAGATCCTGAGAACCCAGAGCTTGCTCAGGCAGGCTTAACGTCTTTGTCTGTAGAATACACCAAGAGTTTTGAAGCTGGAGCCCTTAGTACGCTTGGAACAACTTTTATCATAATACCTTCAAGTAAGGTTCAAAATCGCTATGGAGAACTTTCCCAAACAGATTTGGCGGGCAAAGCTTATTTTTTGGTCAATGATACAGACATTGATATTATGGCTTATAACAGCGCGACTGTTGGCAATCATCTGGGCCTTGATTTTTCGAACAATATTTTAACTAATCTCGAAGTTCATGGTGAGTTCTCACAGTTTATGAACGCACCGAGAGCGATAATTGATCAAAATACATTAAGCATTCAAAATAATAATGGAAGCTCATATTTGCTAGGCCTTCGTTATCTTAACTCATCTGATACAACTTTAGTTTTGGAGTATTATCACAACGGGAATGGCCTTTCTTCAGACGAAATTCAACAATATCAGCAATACGTCATTACCACGCTCGCTAGCGGCCAAAGTGCTGCTATACAAACAGCTTTAAGTACTTCAAAAACTTATTTTCTAAGATCAGAACTTATGCGTGACTATTTGTATCTCAAAATCAGCAAACCAGAGCCTTTTAATTGGGTCTACTTTACTCCGTCGCTTTTTGTTCTACAAAATTTAAATGATCAAAGTTTTTCAGTAGGAATTCCCATGAGCTATAAGCCATTTACTAATTTTGAATTTATCTTGTGGCCTAGTTTTTTGGTGGGTTCTGCTAGTACGCAATTTGGAGATAAAACACTTTCACAGCGAATCGAAACTTGGCTCAGGTATTCATTTTAGTGTTTTTTGGGTAACCTTCTGTGTAAGTCTTTCTGTGTTTTATACCCTGTGGTGGTTAGGGAGCTTACGTAGCGTTTAGGGCGTAGAGGCCAGTGCTATTTTATATAGTCTTAGGGTAACAGCGAAGGCTAATGACGTAAACCATTATTAGGCAATAGAAAAAATATTTACTGAAAATCCAAAAATGCAAGACGCTTGAAAAGTGCGAAGCTCTTAGTTGCCAATAACTAAAAATAAAATCGAGCCACCACGATAAATTCTAAAAGTATTAGCCCCTTTTTTTAGGTGCATTTTAACGTCAGATGCCTTTTTGATTTCTTTTTTGTTAATATCTAAAATGACGTCGCCAATAAGTAATCCAGCCTGAGCTGACGGTGACCCAGGTGAAACTCCAATAATCAAGGGTTTGTCAATATCGTCACTGAGTCCAAATTCTTTTTTTAAATCAGAGTTGATATCGGCAATCGAAAATCCCAAATTAAGAGGATCGCTTATGCTAAAAGTATTTTTTAATTTATTTTGTAGATTTCTTCCGACTGATTTTTGAGGTAACTCATTTATTGTTGCAGTTAATTGCCTGCTCCGTCCTTCTCTTAAAACTTTAATCATAATGGGCTTATTGATTTCTGCATCGGCGATGCTATCGCGAAACTCAAAACTAGAAGTAATTTTTTTATCACCAATATGGGTCACAATATCATAGGGGAGTAGGCCTGCTTTATCAGCGGGGCTTTGAGGTTCAACTTCGGCTATAATTACCCCTTCGGTTTGTTCAGATAGACCTAGGGCAGAAACTGTTTGAGGGTTTATATCAGCAAGCCCCACACCTAAGTATCCTTTTTTTACATGTCCATTTTTTTCGAGCTGAGGCAAAAGCTTTTTAACTCCATCAATTGGAATGGCAAAACCAATACCTTGTGCCCTAGCATCAATGGCTGAGTTAACACCAATTACTTCGCCCATTAAGTTAACCAGAGGTCCTCCTGAGTTACCAGGATTGATGGGGGCGTCTGTTTGTAAAAGAGGGAATTTATTGATTTCCGAAAGATCACGTCCTTTGGCTGATATAATACCTTTTGTCATGGTGTGACCATTGCCAAAAGGGTTACCAAAGGCGGCCACCCATTCGCCGACCTCAACTATGGAAGAGTCACCTAATGGGATAATGGGAAATTGGTTACCATCAATTTTAAGTAAGGCTATGTCTGTTCGTTCGTCGGCGCCAATAAGTTTGGCTTCAAAAGATTTGCCCTTTTCTTCGAACTGAACTTGGATTTTATCTGCCCCTGCTATGACATGGTTGTTTGTAATAATTAATCCATCTTTGCGAATGACAAACCCTGTGCCAAGGGCCGTTTGCGGGCGGGCCTGTGGGGCCAAATTAAATCCGTAAAACTGCTCAAGCATATCGTAAAAAGGATCTCTGGCCCCTCTGCCGTAGGGCATTTTAAATTTAGGTAAAACAGTGGTTGAAATATTAACTACCGCAGGATTTACTTTTTTTGCTAATTCGATAAATGCGTTAGCGGCTAAAGGCGCAGAGGATTTATAGTTAGATTTAGAAGAAGAAATGGTTACATTGCTGGTCGAGGATAACGATGTAGTCCTATCTTCGTTGCCCCCTTTTTTTTGTGCATACGACGACGAATCTAAAGAAAAACTACAAACTGAAAAAATAAGTAATAAAAAAATCCATCGAGTGAGTAAATAAATTGAATTCATAATTGGATCTCCTTGGTTATTAGCCTTTGGCTTTTACCCTTTAGTTATTATTCTTTACCCCTTACCCCTATGCGCTTAACTCTTAATTCTGAGCTCTTAGCTCTTAGCCTTTAGTTAAGAATTTATTTTGAACATCTTGAATTAAAAATTGTAATAAATCTTTTTCGTGTGAATCAAGATTATTTTTTGTTTTTTGCTGTAAAATAATGAGTAAATCAATATTAAATCGAGCCATTGGTATATTGATTTGCTTGGTTTGAGTTGTTGGATCAGGAAGCTCGCCTAAGGCAATTAAAGCCTGAGTGGCTAGCCCCGTTATTAAAGCTGAAAATTGGGCTTCAAAGGGTGAAGCGGGTGACTGTGGCGGCGGCGGGGGTGTAGAGCCTGAGTGATTCATAGATAGTTTTCTCCTTAAATTTTTAAAGCTCAGTAGGTAGTAATTTTAAATATTGAGTAACATAACCCTTTTGCGAGGGGTGCCTATTGTATTGCATTGAATTTTTAATCGCTAAATATAAATCAAGTTTTTCTTGAGGTTGATAAAGACTCATTTGTTGCAGATAGATATGGTTTGAAAACCTTTTAAATAAAAAACTTGGTTTTATTTTTAGAGAATTTAAAAGAACATAAAAAAAACGGGTTAAAATATTTTTATTAACCTCATTGGCGATGCGCCATACAAACGGAATGAGAGTGTTTTTATCGCGCAACTTTTCGGGGCTCAAAAGAGCACTCGAAATAAGTATTTTAGGATTATGAAATAAAAAAAGTTCAAAATAAAGCCAAACTTCTTGTGATTCAACAATGTATAAGGTCTCATTGATAAGCTTATTATGTTCTAGGTAAGATGAAGTAATTTTCCAATTGTTTATGGGGTAAAATTCGTTTTTTAAAACTTGATACAAGACAAAGGTCCAAAGAATAAGCGCAAACCACTGCCCATAGGGAGGTAAAATTAAACCAAAGGCTACCAGTGTTGGTGCAATCAGGCTAAGTAACAGTAATAAATATGTGCTTATATTTTGACCCATAGTCAAAATTTTAATAAATTTTAAGTAAAAGGCAAGTCCCCATATTTCTCACTTGCCTATCAAAGGTCTAAGTACAAAAATACGGAAAGAAGATAATTCCCTAAGTAGCTAATTGGGGAATTAATTAAGAACAAGTAGGTAAGAGGTAAGAAAAGTAACTCGAATAGGTTTAATAGTAATAGGGATAATGGTTTTAATAGGTTTATTATAAATACGACCCAAAATAAAGTGAGGCAAATATGAGTTCGCAAGTGGATGTAATGGCTCTTAACGCAGCAGTACAGCAAGAGTCTCAGTTTATTCAGAAAATGAAAACTGAAATTGGTAAGGTCGTTGTCGGCCAGCATGAAATGATCGACGGAGTCATTATGGGGTTATTAACCGGCGGGCATGTTCTGTTAGAAGGGGTGCCAGGGCTTGCTAAAACCCTAACTATTTCGACATTAGCCAAAACAATTTCTCTTCAATTTAATCGCGTGCAATTTACTCCCGATTTGTTACCAACAGATTTAATTGGTACAATGATTTTTAATCCTAAATCAGGTGATTTTACCCCAAAAATGGGGCCTATATTTACTAATATAGTTTTGGCTGACGAGATCAATCGAGCCCCTGCAAAAGTTCAGTCAGCTTTGCTAGAGGCCATGGCCGAAAAGCAGGTCACGATTGGTGATACGACTTATCCCTTAAGTAAGCCCTTTTTAGTTTTGGCGACTCAAAACCCCTTAGAGCAAGAAGGCACCTATCCTTTGCCAGAAGCGCAAATGGACCGATTTATGTTTAAAATCAATGTGGACTACCCAACAAAATCAGAAGAAATCGAAATTGTTACTCGCATGGCGGGAAATCAAAGTCATAAGCCTGAAGTGGTGATTCATCAAGAAGAGTTACTCAGAGCCAGCCATTATGTAGATTCAATTTTTGTCGATAATCGACTTAAAAATTATGTGGTTGATTTGGTTATGGCAACTCGTCAACCCAAAGACTATGGGTTATCTAAATTATCAGATATTATTCAAGTGGGAGGTTCCCCAAGGGCCAGCTTATCATTAATTAGGGGGGCCAAGGCCCATGCTTTTATGTCGGGCCGTGGTTTTATTACGACTGAAGATATTAAAGCCGTGGGTTACCCGGTTTTGCGACACCGATTAATTCTGACCTACGAGGCTGAAGCAGAAAATATCAAAAGTGATGAGGTTATTAAACAATTATTTTCGAGTATTGAGGTTTCGTAGTGGCTATTCCTTCGGAGGTTTTAAAAAAAGTAAAAAACATTGAAATTAGTATTCGCAAAAAAGTAAATAATCTTTTTGCGGGCGAGTATCATACTGTTTTTAAGGGCCAAGGTATGACCTTTGCCGACTTTAGAGAATATGTGCCAGGCGATGATTTCAGAGCTATTTCGTGGCAGTTAACCGCGCGCACAGGTAAGACCTATATTAAACAATTCGAAGAAGAGCGCGAGCTTATGGTAACTCTGGCGGTTGACGTGAGTGGATCGGTTGAGTTCGGATCAAAATCATATTTAAAGGGCGAGATTATGACTTTTATTGCCGCGGCACTTGGGATGAGTGCTGTAAAAAATAAAGATCAAGTTGGCCTTTTACTTTTTACTGATCAGGTCGAGCACGTTGTTCCGGCTAAAAAAGGGCGCAATCAGATCATGAGAATTTTAAGAGATCTTGAATATTTTAAGCCTGAGAATCGACAAACCGATATAAGATCGGCTTTAATTTATTTAAATAAAACCTTAAAAAAAAGAGGAGTGGTTTTTTTAATATCAGATTTTTATTCGGCTAAAGATTATTCTCAGGAGCTTCGATTGCTGGCCCAAAAACATGAGGTTATTGCTTGCATTTTGCAAGACCCCTTTGAATCTGAAATTCCCTCATTAGGTTTAGTTGAATTTGAAGATTTAGAAACCGGAGAAACAGTTTTAGTTGATACGGCTCAGGGCTTCTTTCAAAAAAATTATAAAAAAAACAAAGAAGAGCAGAGGCAAAAACGAGATCGTATTTTAAAGCTGGCTCAAGTTGATAAAATTGTTTTAGGAACCGATCAAGAGTGGGATAAAATTTTACTTAAATACTTTAAACAGCGTAAGGGGCAAAGATGATTGATAATCTTCAATGCCAAATTAAAAAATCAATTAGCCCCGAGCAAGAGCCGTTAACGGTGGGAGAAACTTTTTTAGTTACCTGCACTTCGTCAGATTTTGCAGCGCCTGAAAATCAAAATTTAGTTTTAACTCAAATATCAGCCCCTGAGCTTTCTAAGTATGGATTTCAAGTTCTGGATTTTAAATGGACTCCACCCGAGAGTATATTTCAAATTAAAGCCTTAAGTGATGTGGTTGGTGTTCACAAGATTAAATCATTTCAAGTTAATATTAACGATGAACTTAAATCTTTAAACCTTAATCCCGAATTACAATTTGAAGTCAAAAGTCTGCAAGACCCTCAAAATCCACAAAAAGAACCATTTGGGATGGGATTAGTTCAGCTTGGCCCCCCTCCCCCAGAGGGCTTATTTGTACTATCTGCCATTTTGGTAACACTTATTTTATCTGTATTAGTTCCTGTGTTTAAAAAAAGAAAGGCCAAAAAAAGGTGGAATACCTTTCTTAAAGATGCGGATTTGGTTTTATCCCCTAAAGATGAATTTGTAAAAAAAATTCGGCCCATTCGTAAATCTCAGCTGTTTTGGGACGATACCCAAGGGAATGATCAAAACACAGCAGAATTGACCCAGCAGTATCAAACCTTAGAAAAAGTTTTTTTTGTTTATATGGGAAGATATTACCAAAAACCTTTTTTTACGACTGACAAAAAAGCAGTCTTAAAATGGCTACTCAAAAACAACCAAAAAACTGAAAAAGATTTAAATATAATTAAAATCTTAAAAGAGTTAGAAAGAATTGGGCCCAGTCAAATTAAAACAAGCGATTTAAAAATGTTACTGAATTGGATTGAAGGGGTTATTTAATGGTTACCTATCATTTTTACTACCCCTATTTTCTTTTACTAACTTTGCCCGTGCTATTTTTATTTTGGTTTGTTTTTTATAAAAAAACAAAAAAGCAAAGAGCCTCTTTAAAGTGGCCATCAACAATCGAATTGTCCAAATTGCCAAAAAACTTAAGAGTGTATATGTCCTCATTGCCGCGATGGCTATATCTAACTTCTATTATGTTACTTATTATGGCATTGGCTAGACCTCAGCAAAACGAAGAAAAAACCTCAAAAAATATTGATGGTGTCGATATCATGTTGGCGCTGGATGTTTCTGACTCGATGTTAATTGAAGATATGAAACCTACAAATCGTATTGAAGCCGCTAAAGCAACCTTAATACGGTTTGTAGAAGGGCGTTCGACCGATCGTATTGGAGTTGTCATTTTTGCCGGCGAAGCCTTTACCCTGATCCCTTTGACCCTTGATTATGATCTTATAAAACAAAGAGTTTCAGAAATTACAACGGCCCGCAAAGCTCGAATTAAAGATGGAACAGCCCTAGGAGTCGCTTTAGCCAGTAGTTCTGGGAGGTTAAAAGATTCAACAGCTAAAACCCGGATTGTTATATTTTTAACTGATGGCGAAAATAATTCGGGCACCATAGATCCCGAAACAGGATTAGAAATTGCCAAAGGATTTGGATTAAAAATTTATTCGATCGCCTTAGGTAAAAGCGGTCCCACTCGCATTCCGGTTTATACAACTGATATTTTTGGTAACAAGGTTAAAACCTATCAACCCTTTGTCAGCACAGTTAATGAAGAACTTTTATCTAAAATGGCTGATCAGACGGGGGGCAAGTTTTTTCAGGCTGAAGGTGAAAACTCGTTAAATCAAGTTTTTGATGAGATCGACAAGTTAGAAAAAACCAAAATTACCGTCAATAAATATGTTAAGGTTAAAGAGCTATTTACCGAGTTTTTAAAATGGGCTTTAGTTTTTTGGCTTATGGCCTATGCTCTACAAAAAACTTGGCTTAGGAGATTGCCATGAGCTGGCGTTGGGGTGATATCAATCAATCTTATTGGTTACTATCTTTGATCGTTATGCTTATGGTTTACCTAGGGTCTAAAAGATATGTAAATCGTGAGTTGCAAAAATACATATCACCAGAAGGCATTATCAGACTCTATAAAAACATAAGCCTAAAAAAAAGAGGGATTAAAAATCTAGCCTATTTTTTGGCTCTTGCGTTTATGATATTGGCTCTGATGAGGCTGCAATCCCCAGGTGGTAAAACTCAAATAACCTCAGAGGGCATTGAAGTTATGATTTTGGCTGATGTTTCTGATAGTATGCTAGTCGAAGATTTAAGACCTAATCGTTTAGGTCAAATGAAATACGACTTATTGCGATTTATTGATTTACTTGGTGGGCATCAAGCAGGGCTGGTGGCTTTTGCCGGTTCAGCTCACCTATTATCGCCTTTAACCAATGACCCTTCGGCTTTAAAAATGTATATTGATTCGTTAGATGTGACCTCGGTATCAAGTCAAGGAACAGATATCGGTAACGCTATCGAAGTTGCTATTGAGTCTTTTGATCGAGGTGGCAAAAAAGATTCTCCTAATTCGGTTGTTACCCGGGCTATCTTAATCGTATCTGATGGCGAAAATCATGAACCCGAAACAATTGAAGCCGTTAAAAAAATAGTAACCGAAAAAGGGATTCGTGTGTTTACTTTAGCCTATGGAACTCAAAAAGGGGGGGGCATTCCGCAGAGAGATACTTTGGGGTATTTAAAAGGCTATAAAAAAAATGATCAAGGACAAGAGATTGTAAGCCAAGTCGGTGGTGAGTTTTTGAAAGAGCTTTCTAAATATGGAGGTGGACAATTTTATTTTGCCGAGGCTGGTAAAGATCATATGAAAAAAATTATCTCTTCTTTTGACGAGCTTCAAAAAAAAGTCAGCTCGTCTGAGGTGGGGATGAGTTATAACGAGCACTATGGAGTTTTTGCATTTTTGGCTTTATTTTTTGGTTTAATTTCATTATTTTTACCGGAGACAAAATCACAACCCACAAAATGGCTTGGAAGATTTTTTGCTTTTTTAATTATTACATTTAGCTTAAATAGCCATGCCGAATTTAATTCGCTTAAATCATGGTATCACTACAGACAAGCACTCGAGGCGCTTAAAACACAAAAAACGGATCAAGCCTACTCTCATCTTAGGGAAGTTCTTAAATCAGAGCCTGAGTCAAACGAAGCCGTAATTGCTTTGGGCGTTGTTTTTGCTCAATTAAAAGATAATCAAAAATCATCTGAGTCTTTTAAAAGTGTGGATCAAACGGCTAAAGGTTTTGAAGAGCAATTTTTAGCTCGATTTAATGAAGGAGTATTATGGCAGGCTATGAGCGATACGGATCGGGCTTTAGCGGCTTATCATAAGGCATTAGAGATTAAGCCTGACTCTCGTGAAACAAAAATAAATATTGAGCTTTTAATTCAGCAGCAGCAAGAAAAAGACAAATCCTCTCAAGGCGAAGGAGGGGATCAGAATGATCAAAAGGATAAAGAAAATAAAGATCCCCAAAAAGATCCGCAAAAATATGAACAACCCAAGCCTCAGCCTAAAAAATTTAAAAGCCAAGATTTAAGCGAGTCGGATATGAAAAAAATATTAAGTGAACTAAAAAATCAAGAACAAAAAATTAGGTCAGAATTTAATAAAAAAGAATCAAAAGAAAGGCCAAATAAAAATGATTGGTAACGCCGTTAGAGCCATAAAAGCTAACACAATGATTTATGCAATGACTTACGCAATGACTTACGCAATGACCAAGAAAACCATGGGTAAATTATTTTTTTTCATGGCCCTTTGTTTTTTTTCGCACTCTGTTTTTGCTATAAAAGTAGAATCTCGAATCGATCAAAACCCTGTTGGCGTGGGGCAGCCCTTTGTTGTAAGCGTACAGGTTTTGTCAGAAGAGTCGGTTGATGCAACCGATCCTGAGTTACCAGATTTAAGTGAATTTGATTTAGTGGGCTCATGGACCAGTCAATCGTCTTCAAGCCATCTGGTTCAGGGGGCCGGTGGTATGGAGTTTAAGTCTCAAAAGGTTATCGAACACCACTACCAACTGGTGCCTCAAAAAAAAGGTGATTTTAAAGTGGGGGCTTTTCGATTAAAAGTTGACGGAACGACTTATCAAACAAAACCATTGACTATAAAAGTTGTTGAACAAGGGGCAGGTGGTTCAAATTTAAATTCTCCTAACTCTTTTGATAGTGATGACCCGCTCGCTGGTCAACCTGATCCCATGGAAAAATTATTTGAAGAACTTTTACAAAAACGCAGCGCCATACCCAAAGCCAACGTGGTACCTAAAAATCCGAATGAAGTATTTTTTGTTCATTTAGATATTGATAAAAAAGAAGCCTATGTGGGTGAGCAAATTACGGTGAGTTGGTATTTATATACAAAAGGTCAAATTTTATCTATGGATCGCCTTAAATTTCCGGATCTTAAAGGGTTTTGGAAAGAGGTGATCGAAGAAGTCCCAGCCCTGACCTTTACTCCGGAGGTGATAAACGGAGTTGTTTACCGTAGAGCCCTACTAGCTTCTCATGCTTTATTTCCTATAAAAGCAGGGACTTCGGTGATTGATGAGTACAAAGTTAAAGCAACGGTTCAGTCACCTTCAACTCAGTTTGGAGGTTTTACATTTAGTGAGCCCTACAGTTACCAAAGAAGCAGTGACCGAGTTCAAATTCGAGTAAAGCCATTACCCACAGATAATCAGCCTCAAGATTTTTCAGGAGCTGTGGGGCAATTTAATGTGACTTCATCCTTAGCCGATCCCAGGGCCTCATTAAATCAGCCATTTGCTTTAAAAATTAGGTTTGAGGGACTGGGTAACGCCAAGCTGATTGAGCTTCCTGAAATCGCATGGCCCCAAGGATTAGAATATTTTGATGCAAAATCTGACAGTAAGTTTTTTAAAAATGGCCGATCGTTAAGAGAATATGAAGTGTTACTTATTCCCCGTGTTACCGGAGAACTTATTATTCCGGCTATGAGTTTTTCTTTTTTTGATCCTGCGACCCAACAATATTATTCAAAAAGCACATCAGAGCATAAAATAATTATAACAGGTGAAATGGCAAATGCCGATGCAAACTCAGGTGCAGGTACTGACCCCTCTCAGAATAGCCAATTAACTGATAACAAAAAAGCCGCAGATAAGTCTGAAATCAAAAAAATAGTGTTACCTCCTTTTGCCTTAGGGGCCGATTTATTTTTAGAAAGCCGTAGTCTTGAGCAATCCACCTTAACTATTTTAGGAATACTCAATGCCATTTTGTTTTTAATTTTTATATATGTGCTAAAAAAAGAGTTATTTACTGATGATAAAAAACGTTCTTGGCAAGAGTATCTGAATTTGCAAATAAAATTGATTAAAAAAGGCCATGGACTCGCAAAAGCCCAAGTGCCTAAGTCCGCATCAGTCATGATTAATGCTTTGGCTAAACTCGTAGGGGCCGTTACCCCAGATGGGGCTTCTGATAGGCAAATGAGCCTACTTATTTTAAAAACCCCACCCTCGTTTCAACAGTCATTAGGGCAAAAAATTATTGAATTATATGATAAATTAAATTTTATAGCTTTTGCTCCCGAGGCCGATATGTTAAATAAAGAAGAAGATTTTAAAATCATATTTTCTGATTTTAAAACGATTGCCCACAAAATTCTTGAATATCTTGTGACAGACAAGCAAAGCCAATAAGGAAAGCCAATAATGCAACTATTAAATTGTAATCAGGTGGGCCACTCATTTGCGGGTAAATTATTATTTCAAAATGTTACTTTTGGTGTTTTTGAAGATGATAAAATTGGTTTGGTTGGTCCCAATGGGGTCGGAAAAACAACCCTACTTAAGATTTTACTAAAAAATATTATGCCCGACAAAGGAGATGTGACTTGGAATCGGGGCTTAAATATCAGTTACCTTGAGCAGTCACCTCAATTTAACGAGGGAGATACCATTGACTCTGTTATGACCGAAGGTTTTTTGCCATCTGATTTAGCCCATAGTTCGGTTTATGAGTGGATTTCAAAGGCGGGACTGGATGCTTTTGAATTATCTAAGCCTGCAGCGGAACTTTCAGGGGGATGGAAAAAAAAATTAGCGCTGGCCCGAGCTTTTTCGAGAGAACCGCATATTTTAATTTTAGATGAGCCCACCAACCATTTAGATATTGAAAGTATTATTTGGCTCGAAGAGATTTTGCAAAGAGTAACATTTGCAACCATTATTGTGACCCATGATCGCCTTTTTTTGCAAAGAGTATCAAAAAAAATATTTGATCTAGATCCTCGAAATCCAAATTATCTGTGGGTGTTTGATGGGTTTTACGATCAGTACTTAGAGGCTAAACAAGTTTATATTCAAGGCGAGTTGGCCCGCGAAAAATCACTTAAAAACACTCTTCGCCGCGAGGCCGAGTGGCTCGCCAGGGGGGCGCAGGCCCGCCAAACAAAGCAAAAAGCCCGTATTTTAAATGCTGATGTTTTGCAAGATCAGGTCAGGCATTTAAGCCAAGTAAATCAAAAAAAAGAAGTTCAAATCGAATTTTCTGGCACCGAAAAAAGGGCCAAACAACTTTTAAAGGTTCAAGGGATTTCTAAATCCTATGATCCCTCAAAAGGTTTTTTATTTAAAGATCTGGATATTGTTTTAACTTCAAAATCGCGTATTGGTTTGCTGGGTAACAATGGCGTTGGGAAAACCTCATTAATAAAAATTTTAATAGGGTTAGAAGAGCCAACCCAAGGTCAGATACTCAGGCCAGACTGGGATTTTAAAATTAATTATTTTGAGCAAGATCGAAATCAAATTGATTTAAATCAGTCGATTATTAAAAACATTTGTCCTGAGGGCGATTTTGTACATTTTAATGGTCAGCCCCTTCATGTCAGAAGTTACTTAGAAAAATTTTTATTTTTTGGAGATCGACTTGATCAAGCCGCCCGGTTACTTTCAGGCGGCGAAAGGGCCCGCTTAAGAATTGCTCAAATCATGTTACACCCTGCAGATTTACTTATTTTAGATGAGCCTACAAATGATCTCGATTTAGAAACCCTCGAGGTTTTAGAAGAGGCCCTGGCCGACTATTCAGGGGCTGTGTTACTGGTTTCACATGACCGATTTTTTATGGACTCGGTTTGTGATCAAATTATCTCATTTCCCTTTGGTCCTAAAACCCAAGAGGCTCCTAAGCTCGAATTTTTTTC
>DYOP01000008.1:21395-23829 GCA_020720425.1 Bdellovibrio sp.
CTAACAGTAACAGTTCAGAGTCTGTTTTGCTAACAACGACCTCTCCCTTGGCCAGTGTAAATAAATCTCAAAAAAAGATGAGCTATAAAGAGCAAAAAGAATTAGATACAATCGAGTCTGAAATTTTAGGCCTCGAAGGAGAACTGCGCATTCTTCAAAATGAAGGGGCCTCGTTACCCGAGGATTATAATAAAATGGCCCAACTCCAAAGCCTTATCGAAAAAAGGTATGAACGTTGGGCCGAACTTGAGAAAAAGAAAAAATCAATAACAAGTTAGGTACTTAGTCAGTTGAGTTACCTAAACGATTTGGCTACCTAACTCTTTGCTCGCCTTACTTAGTTGTTTGCAAAAGATCTTTATTGATCTCTTCAACTAGGCGACTCCAGTAGTTAGCATAATTTTCTTCGATATCTTTAGCTGTTACCGCAAACTGGATATCAGGTTTAACCCCAAAGTTTTCAACAAGCTGACCGTTACTTCTGATCATCAAACTTTCTGTAAGCGTAAAATCTAAAGGTTCTCCCATAGATAGTGAAAACCTACCTACGCTTCCGCCAGCGCCGGCCGTTGTTGATCCAATCAGCTTAACTCTTCCGTAGTCTTGTAAAATGGCAGGAGTTGCATCACCTGCAGAAAAGTCTAATTCGTTGATTACAAAATAAACGGGGTGAGTATAAGTCGCAGGCTTGCTAACAGGGCTTTTTGCTAACCAATCAAGAGCCTTACCAATTATCGTTTGACCTACATCATGACTTAAAATTTCTTCAAGCATCACAGTGAGAGGGTAAAGGCGAATAGGGACAGAAAGCTCTAAGCCTTTTTGGTAAGCATCACTTAACAAAGCAAAATCTTCTTCAGAAGCTTTAATGGCTTTTTGAAGTCTTTCATTATTTAGATACCACTGTTTATCAGCGTCTTGAGCTGCGGCAAGAGTTTGATCCATAGTTTGTTTAACAAGTCGGGCTGACTGTAATGATTTTTGACTTGGCTTAAAAGCAAAGCGCATATGCTTTGAATCATCATAGTCACCCGTTAGACTGCTTACTAAAAAATCAGAATAAATAACATAGCCGCCGACATTAAAGGTTTGATCAATAATTAAATAATCGGTTTGAGCCTCAAGTTGCCCAATAATATGTCTTAGGCCGAAAATTGAAAGCAAAATCTGGGAAGGCACATAGCTGCCTAATCGGAGGTAACCTACTGTTTTTCCGTTATGGGTAAAGGTCCCAGCATTTAAGTTATCATGAAGTAACATTCCAAGTCCCCATCGCATTTGAATGGGCTTAAAATCAGCTGGCAAAGGGTAGTGGGCCACGGGTGATCCCAAAGGAATTTTAACCCCTTTATCTTGGTTAAGGCCAGGGATTGGAAGGCCAACATCAGACTGATATTGATGGGTTACAGCGGTAGCTGATAGCGAGGCAAATTGATTGATCTTTTCAATTAAATCTTCATATTTTTTAAACTTTTTATTGTTTAGTAAAAAAGAAGAGCTTTGAAGGGATTGCTCTTTGGGGTGGTGAGATAAATAAGCTTTAACTTCGGTGTTAAAAAAGTCTTGTACATTTGATTTGTTTTGCAAAGGTCTAGAAATAAGCCCATCTCCGCCGATGGCCCAAGGAAGAGCGCAATCTAAGGTTTGCCCAGTTTTAGCGCTTTTAAAGCTGACTTTTGCAAACTGACCTTTAAGGTTTGAAAAACCAAACTGTCCCCTTGATTCGCTAAGGCTTGATAATCCTAAAGTGTTAAGGGCCAAGTCAGCGCCTTGGTTACCAACACTATGATTAGCGATTCGAGTTTTTAATAATTCAGAAAGAGGTTGGTTATTAAAAGATAATAATTCATCTCCTGGTTCGGCTAAACAACCCATAGAAATAGCTGATTGACCAATAAAACCAAGTAAGACTTTATTTTGAACATAAACAAATTGAACGGGTAATTTTGCAACCAACGATGAGGGTAAGATGGCAGAAACGTGAGCATCTTTAAGCCCACCAAGGGTTTGCACAGCTAATTGGTAAAACTCTTGGCTGTTTTTAATATCTTTTGCTTTTTTAATGGTATCAGCCTTGTAATTTTCCCACTTCCACTGAAGATAAGACTCTTTATGAGGCATGGGGCCGTATGAGCCTTCAATTGTATTAAGAAGGCCAGTTATTTGGTCAACGGGGGTTGGTAACGCAAATGCAGAAAAACTGGATTGAGTTATAATAAATAGACCTAAAACCAATGGTCTAACGCGTGTTGCGAAATTCAAAATCATAAACCCTCCTTAAGTGGTTGATTGCAACTAATGCATTTCCTAATAAAGGTCAATAAGTAGGCAGAGACGTTGCCAGCTCTCTATTAAGAGAAATGAAATGCAGATCACAGCAATGCATTGCGACAGACTGCATTGCAGAGCAAAGCGAAGCCTAGCCTAGCCTAGC
>DYOP01000008.1:23929-40669 GCA_020720425.1 Bdellovibrio sp.
TAGCCTAGCCTTATGAAATATTGGTTCAGCTCTTTTTTTTATTTGTCAGTTTTGTTTAAAGCTATGTAAAAAGCGCTATGAGTTTTACTCCCAAAGATCATTATTATAAAAAAGCAAAGGAAATGGGTTTTAAGGCGCGCTCGGCCTTTAAGCTCGATGAGATCGAAGATAAGTATCATATATTTAAAGGGGCCCATCGTTTTTTAGATTTGGGATGTTCTCCGGGGTCTTGGTCTCAGTGGATTTTAAAAAGGGCCGAATCTATGGGGGCTCAGTCGTGTGAAGTATTAGGGGTTGATCTGACTCCTGTTGAACTTGGATTAAAAGGGTTTCACTTTATTCAAGGGGATATGCGTGAACTTAATTTAAATCAGGTCTTCGAATCTTTAGGGAGTCTTCAGCGTTTTGACATTGTCTTAAGTGATATGGCTCCAAAGACCACGGGGATAAAGCTGACAGATCAGGCTCGAAGTTTTGAGCTATGCGAAATTGCCCTTGATACCGCTCAAAAATGGCTTAAGCCTAGCGGACATGTTGTCATTAAGCTTTTTCATAGCGAAGAGTTTTCGGAGCTAAAAAAAAGAATTTTATTAAACTACAAACGCTTTGAAGCTTTTAGGCCCAAGAGCACGCGCTCTATGAGTAAAGAGATTTTTTTAATTGGTATTAATAAAAAAGGGTAACGTTAAATGATAATGGATAAAGAGTTACCATGGTCTCAGATTGTATTTCAAAATGAGTCGGTTTGTATTGTCGATAAAAACCCAAATACTTTGTCTGTTCCATCCCGGGATCAAAATGACCCTCGTTTGATTGTAGGTATAGAATTACAGAAATATTTAAAACAGATGGTGTTACCCGTTCATCGTTTAGATTATGAAGTTTCGGGTCTGCTCGTTTTTGCGTTAACCAAAAAGGCGCATCAAAAATTAAACCATGCTTTTGAAGCTCAGCAGGTACAAAAAACCTACCAGGCTTTAACTCAAGGTGGAAGTTTTGAAGTAGGACAAAGAGGGAGTTGGGAAAGTCTGTTACTCAGAGGTAAAAAGCGAGCCTACGAAAAACCCTGGGGGCAAAAAGCATTAACTGATTTTTGGGTTAAGGGCCAGGATCAGGAGAAGAGTCGGACTGGGCATCAGGATAAGGATATGGATCAGAATCAGAATCAGTCGAAGTTGCAAGGGATTTATGATTTTCGGTTATATCCTAAAACAGGACGAGGTCATCAGTTAAGGTATGAGCTTTACAAACATCAATCTCCTATTTTGGGTGACCAATTATATGGTTCAACCCAAAATTGGACACAGGGTGGGATTGCTTTAAGGGCAATCGAGCTGACATGGACCAGTCAAATTCAAGAAGAGCTCAATCTGCCTCACACTCTTTCGGTATCAACTATTTAGTTGGTACCGAAAAGGACTTGCACAGATCACAAGTGATGTATTTTTTTTATTCTTGAGGCACGGCCATCCATGGCCTCTGCAAGCATAATGCTGTCCTTGCGCTTGAGGCCCCAAGAATAAAAAGAATACATCACCTGTGATCTTCCCCAAGTTTTTTGTAGATGAGTTTTTGGGAGAATATAAATTAGCAAGGTTTTAGGACAAAATTGGATATAGCTTCTTGCGAATAAATAGGGATATTTTTTTATAAAGGCAGGTAACCATTGGCAAAATTTATTTCTCAGCGACAACTAAGTAACCATTAGAAAAAATTATTTTTCAGTAGCAACTAAGTAATAGTTTATGTTGGCTCTGGTGTAAGATATATTATTTATAAAAAGTCAGTAACCGAGTTTGTCTTAGAAAGAGATTCAAAAATATCATCAGGCGACATGCCGGGTAACCCATTTAGTTTTTGATATTGTTTAGGCCAAGTATTGGGGTCAAAAAACATGGGAGTGGGTTTTAGATTTAGTAATTTACCAACAAGTTCGGCGCAATAAATTTTTTCATCATCCCACAAATAGCCATGATCAAAGGGTTTGCCTAAAATGTTTTGAACGCTTAGTAAATCAAGTTCCTCTAAGTGCGAAAGCTCAATCATTTTTTTAGGCAGGCCGACTTGTAAAACCTTATCTAAGGTTACCATTTCTACGCCCCGATAAGGATGAGAATGCAGCCAATGGTTTTTATAAGAAATGGCAACATGGGCATATTGACCATTGGGTTCGAGTTGCACGAGCTCTCCATCATAGTTTCGAATTTCTAAAAAAATAACCCTTACTTTGGCTTGAACCGGGTTTATAAACAAAAAAATATTTAACGCAGAAAAAAATAAATAACCTGAAAAATACTTTTTAGGCTCAATGAATAATTTAACAGCTTTTTTAAAATAAGTGCAGAGTTTCATAATTGATTAGCTAGCGTGAGCAAACCCGATGAGTCAATGAGCTGGGTTTGAAGTGCTGATTTTGGTATGAAAACAAAAAAAAAGGCTGAGCCAAGGGGGGGGGCGGCTCAGCCTTTGTAGGGGGGGTAACTATTACTAATGCAGATCAAATGCCATTATCAAAAAATAAAAACAAACTTAAGTAAGATTTTACACCAAGGCCATTTCGCCTTTAAGTATTTAAAATAAATGGATTAAAAAACTATCTAACGAAGCTCGCTTTCTGGGGGCATCAGTTAATAAGTGTAAAATCTTTATACAAGAATGACACTTTGCGGGCTCACCAAAAAATTTTGGTATAGATTTTCCGGGGCCTTCGTTTATTAGAAGAGGATGCTGTCTCGTTTTAAGTAAAAAAAAGCCCAGCCGGAAGGCAGGGCTTTCGTGATATAAAATAATAAATATATATAATATTTATTATTTTATAATTTAATTACTGGCAGGAGTTTCAGATTTAGCTTTAGGGGCAATCATTTCAGATTGAACACGAGCTTTTTTACCAGAAAGATCACGTAGATAGTAAAGCTTAGATCTTCGTACTTTACCTGTAGTCAAACGCTCAACATTTTCAAGTGAGGGGCTGTTAAAAGGGAAAGTTCTTTCGACGCCGACTCCGCCAGCAGCAATTTTTCGTACTGTAAAGCTGCGTAATTGTCCGCGGCCTTGAAGTCTGATTACAATGCCGTTAAAGATCTGAGTTCTTTCTTTTTCGCCCTCTTTAACTTTAATTAATACATTAACCGTGTCGCCGGGTTGAAGTGCTGAAAAATCTTTTAAATTTGCAGGCTGAGTTGCTTTTTCAATAAGTTGTTGTCCTTTAAGTGCCATAAGATCTCCTACATTAACACATTTATTAATTAAATTTTTACGAACGAAGCAAAGATGACTACCACGGCCCCATAAGTCGGTCAAGATAGATACTTACCGCTGAGCGAACCGATAAGTGTCTAAAGTCTTTGGGGGGGGCGCCGCGAATACTTTCTAAAACACCACCAAGATTGCGCATATACTCGTCGGTCATTCCAAACCCAGTACCAAAAACTAAAAAAACCGATTTTTTTTGCTCCCAAAGCACCTGTTTTAGGTCGTTTATTGTATAAAAAGGGGCGCCCTCAACGGCTCTGGCGTGAGTGCCAATAGTTAGAATAGCCTGGTTATCGGGATTCCAATCATTAATGGCCTGCTCTAAGGAGGGGGCGGTTTTGACCCGATTAAGCGCCCTTTGACGGTAGGGGTTATAAGCCGAGCCCTCTCCTGTTTTCCAATGATCAAGAATACGTTCAACAAACATGAGCTGCTCTTTCATGGGATGAATAATATAATACTGATCAACGCCATAGACCGTGCAGGCTCTGGCAATGTCGTGAATATCAAAATTGGTAACATTTGTGGCGACCAAATCTTTTTTGCTGTCTAAAATGGGGTAATGCAACAGGCCAATGGCAAGTTTTGGAACAAAGGGTTGGCTCATAAAATAGGGTTACTCCTTTTTTTTAGTAGGGCGACATAAAAGGGCATCACGAAGGGCGGGCCAACGCTCACCCCAGTGGCTTTGATAAAATAGTTCAAGTTTGGCCGGCAAAAGGGGGTTCATTAATGGCCTGTTCGATGTTTGAAAATAGAAAATCAATATCAGAGAGTTTTAAATTAAAAAACCACTGATTGTGAGGGTAAATTACGGCTACAACACCTTTTTCGCAATGGCCAAGGCAGCCTGATTTATTGATACGTAACTGTTTTTTATCAAACAAAGGGCTGCATTTTTTTTTAAGCTGAGCATGAATTTCTTCGGCGTCTTTTGAGCCGCACTTTTCGGGGTTAGTAACTCCATTGGTACAAATAAAAAAGTGAACCTGATAACTCATAATTGCAACAAGTATCTAAAGTTTAACGTTCAATTGTCACGCAAAAATTTGTGGACGAACAAGTGGTTCGGCGTTTAGCCTTATTGATAATGAATAATCACTTAATTTATTTAAACCACTGGTCGTCTGATGACTTTGATAAGTTTTATCTAAAAGTTATCGAAAAAAAATCAAATTTTCTTTTAAAAAAAAATGATAATCCAAAAGGGTTTAAAGGGCAGCTCGCTTATTTGTTTTTTGAACCCAGTACACGCACGCGAATGAGTTTTGAAAGGGCTGCATATTTAAGCGGTGTTAGTTCGATTTTATTATCAGGAGTGGCGGGAACTTCGCTTGAAAAAGGGGAGTCAATTGAAGATACCATTTTAAATATTCAAGCCATGCAACCTCAGGCTTTGGTGATTCGATGTTCTGATGAGGTTGATTTAATTAATTTAGCCAATCAATCCGAAGTTCCTATTATTTGCGCAGGATGGGGTAAGAAGGCTCATCCGACTCAGGCGCTGCTAGATTTAGTAACAATCAAAGAGGCTTTGGGCGAAATAAAAAATAAAAATATTTTATTTATCGGAGATTTAGCTTCAAGCCGAGTTGTGAGTTCGCATTTTGAGTTGTTACCCCGTATGGGTGTTAATATTGGCTGCTTAGGGCCTAAAGAGTTTTCAGTAGCAAGGCCCCCCGCGTTTAAAATAAATCTTTTTGAAGATAAAAATCAAGCCTTAGGGTGGGCTGATTTGGTGATTGCCCTTCGGGTTCAAAAAGAAAGGCATTCGGGGCGACAAAATGAATTAAATTTAAATGAATATATCAATCAGTATCAGGTAACGGTGAACGATTATTTAAAACACCAAGAGCGTGGTTTAAAGATAATGCATCCGGGGCCCATTAACTGGGGTGTTGAGCTTTCAACCCAATTGCAGCCTTATGTGCATTCATTTATTTTAAATCAGGTGACCAATGGCGTTTTTACAAGATCAGTTATTTTAGATCAGTTTGGGGGATGGCAGTCATGAAATTAGCTTATCTTGTATTAGAAAATAAAGAGGTTTTCGAGGCTGATAGTCTTAATTTTATTGAAGGTTGTGGAGAGGTTGTGTTTAACACTTCACACAGTGGTTATGAAGAAATTGCGACTGACCCCTCTTATTTTAATCAAATTGTCGTTATGACTTCTCCTATGCAGGGTAACTATGGGAGTCACCCCGAGCAGTGGGAGTCAGATAAAATTTATATTAAAGGTTTTATTTGTTTGAAAATGCAAAATTCAGACAGAGATAAGCATTTTTTAAATCAATTAAGTCAATCCCAGGTGGGCGTATTTGAGAATATAGATACGCGTCAGTTGGTTTTTAAACTGCGCGAATGGGGCACTGTTTTAGGGGCCATGGTTTTAGCTTCATCAAAACAAGAGGCTATTGAAAAAAGTTTAATTCAGTTTGAAAAATACAAAAATCAAAACCAAGATGTGGACTGGGTTTATAAGGTATCAACTCCTGAAATAATGATTGAGCCAGGAGAAAACACGTCTGGCCCTAAAGTTGTCGTTATTGATTTTGGATCTAAAAAAAATATTTTAAAGGAAGTTAAAAAACTAAGCTCAGAAGTTGTGATTGTGCCATCGCGTACCCCCTATGAGTCAATTTTAAGTTACCAACCCAAAGCTATTATTTTAACTAACGGACCGGGGGATCCAGCTGATGTTAAAATGGTTACCCAGACTTTGTCTCACCTCATTGGTCAAGTTCCTATTTTTGGAGTTTGCATGGGGCATCAGATTTTGGCCCTCGCTCTTGGCGGAAAAACATATAAGCTTAAATTTGGGCATCGGGGTGCGAATCACCCCATTGAAGATCTGATATTAAAAAAAATCTATGTGGCCTCACATAATCATGGATATGCCGTGGCTAAAGAGTCTTTGCCTCAAGGTGTGCAGGTAACTCATATTAATTTAAACGATCAAACGGTTGCTGGCATTTACAATAAAGAGAAAAAGTATTTAAGTGTACAGTTTCATCCGGAAAGTTGCCCAGGGCCTCATGAGGCCAGGCAATTATTTGAATATTTTTTTAAAGAAATGGTAACATAATGACGCAAGAAGAGATTTATCGAGTCGTAGAAAAAAGCTTAAATTTTTTTTCAACCCAATTTTATTATGATTCTTTTTTAGAGGCCCGAAAATTTTACTTTTCTAATTCGGGAGTATTAGACGAGGCTAATCCGGACTATAATCTGAGAATAAATCAGTTTTTAGATTGGTATTTTTTTTCAAGGCCACTTGATAATTTTAGGTTACCACCGTCTCACTGTGGTTTTATGGTGCCCGAATTAAAATGGGCCCCCGAAGAGGCCGTGATTGTTGATCAACTTAAAGATGTCAGACATTCTCTTTTTGAAGTGGTAAAGCAAAAAGATATGTCATTAACTCTTGTGGACTTATTTGATGGTTCAAAGTGGAGTTTGGATTTAGGGCCAAAAGCAAGTTTGTTTTTAAAAAAACAAATTATTGAGGCTCGCGTTTTTACAAAAACAAAAGCTCAGGTGCTTTTAAAAGGGATTGTATTTCATCCTTTACAGGCGAATTCATTTTTGAATAACGAAATTAAAGCCTACCGAAAAGATTTAGATAAAGACAGAGATCAACTGATGTTGATTTTTTCAAAAATGCGTTACCAGGCTGAGCGATATAATTACGCTAAGCTTGAGCTAATTTATAACTGGAGTAACCCTTGGATTGAGCATGATAAAAAATAAAAATGACGAACTTATGATTAATGATGTGAAAAAAATTTTAATTATTGGCTCTGGTCCCATTGTGATTGGCCAAGCCTGTGAATTTGATTATTCAGGAACTCAAGCCTGCAAAGTGCTAAGACAAAAAGGTTACCAAGTTATTTTGGTCAACTCAAATCCCGCCACGATAATGACTGACCCAGAACTTGCGGACCGAGTTTATATTGAGCCTCTTGAACCTGAGTATATTGAAAAAATAATTCAAATTGAGCGCCCTGACTCGATTATGGCTACCTTAGGGGGGCAAACGGCTTTAAATTTAGGATTGGCGCTTCATAAGCAAGGAATATTAACTAAATACAATGTGCGGTTACTGGGATCTTCGCCTGAGACAATTGAGTTGGCCGAAGACCGCGAAAAATTTAGAGATCTTTTAGACACCATTGGGGCCAGTTACCCTCAAAGTTTTATGGTGCGAACTTTTGAACAGGCCATGGCTGTGCCTCAGCAGTTAGGGTTACCTCTTATTTTAAGGCCTAATTTTACTCTTGGGGGCGGAGGGGGCGGGATAGCCTATAGTTTAGAAGAGTATCAAACAATGATTGCTAGGGCTTTAAATGAAAGCCCTACTTCAGAAGTGCTTGTTGAGCAAAGTATCTTGGGATGGTACGAGTACGAATTAGAAGTGATGAGGGATAAAGCGGGCACTTCCGTTGTGGTTTGTTCAATCGAAAATATTGATCCCTGCGGAGTGCATACGGGTGACAGTATCACCGTAGCCCCTCAGCAAACTTTATCTGATTATGAATATCAGTTGATGCGAGATGAGGCTTTTAAAATTGCCGAAAAAGTTGGTTTGCAAACGGGAGGGGCCAATGTTCAATTTGCCGTTCACCCCGAGTCGCGAAAAAGAGTTGTTATTGAAATGAATCCTAGGGTCAGTCGCTCTTCGGCTTTAGCCAGTAAGGCGACGGGATTTCCGATTGCTAAAATTGCAGCTCTTTTGGCTGTTGGATATACTTTAGATAAAATTACTAACGAAATTACCGGAACCACCCCCAGTTGCTATGAACCCGCCTTAGATTATGTTGTTACCAAGATACCAAAATTTGCCTTCGAAAAATTTGTCGGAACCCGAGATATTTTAGGCACAGCAATGAAAAGCGTGGGCGAAGTGATGTGCATTGGGCGCACGATGCAAGAGTCGTTAATGAAAGCGCTTTGTGCGCTCGAGGCCGATGCCGAGGGAATTCCTGATGTATTTTTTCAGGTTGATTTTTTAACTTACCCCAATAGCCAAAGGGTTTTTCATCTATTTCAGGCTTTTAGACATCATTTTTCGATTGATCAGGTTTATGATTGGACAGGTATTCATCGTTATTTTTTAGAACAAATTAAAGAAATTGTTGATTTTGAAACTATCATTAAGCAATCGCCTGATTTAACCCATGAAATTTTACTTAAAGCTAAGCGCTACGGTTTAAGTGATGCCCGAATTGCAAAGTTAAGATCCAGCTCAGAGGACCGAATATTTAAAAATCGTCAGGCCCTTAATGTTCATCCGGGGTTTGAACAAGTCGATACCTGTGCGGGCGAGTTTGCCTCGGAAACACCTTATTATTATTCCAGTTACTGGTCCTCTCGAAGGGTGGCCCCTCAATTGAGTCGATCACTTGCGATTTTGGGTTCTGGTCCGAACCGTATTGGCCAAGGAATTGAATTTGATTACTCCTGCGTTCGCGCAAGTTTTGCGGCTAAAAAAAATGGTTACTCAGTTATTATGTGCAACTCAAATCCTGAAACCGTATCGACCGATTATGATACCTCTGATGCTTTGTTTTTTGAGCCTTTAACGGTTGAACATATTAATGAAGTTTTTTTATTTGTTAATCCAGAAGGTTTTGTTGCTCAGTTTGGAGGACAAACGCCGATTAAACTTTTGTTTCCGCTAGTGGCGCGAGGTTGGAAAAATAAGGGTAGCAGTGGTCATACTGTGGCCCTAGCTGAAGATAGAACCCTTTTTGCTGATTTGTGCGATAAAATGGGGTTTTTGATTCCGCCCTCAGGTATTGCTGGTTACTTAGAAGAGGGCTTAAATGTAGCCCAAAAAATTGGTTACCCCTTGATTGCTCGCCCGAGTTTTGTTTTAGGCGGCAGACGGATGGAAGTTTTAGAAAATGAGGAAGAGCTGAAGTCTTATTTTCATCGACATTTTGATGTTATTTCGGAAGCTCAGCCCTGTTACTTAGATTATTTTTTAGAGGGCGCTTTAGAGTTGGATGTCGATCTTGTATCTGATGGTGAAACCGTTTTAATTGGCGGGATAATGGAGCATATCGAATCAACGGGCGTTCATTCAGGTGACAGTATGGCCGTGTTACCACCACAAAGAATAAAACCAGATTCTCTTGAAAAAATTAAAGATATATCGATTCGCTTAAGTAAAGCCCTTGATGTCAAAGGTCTTTTGAATATTCAATTTGCTCTTAAAAATGATCAAATTTATATTATCGAGGCTAACCCCAGAAGTTCTCGAACCATACCATTTATTTCAAAAGCGCTTCAAAGGCCACTTGTCGATTGGGCGGTGCAAGCTATTTTAGGACATTCGATTAAGCCTTTCGAAAAGGAACTTGAAAATACAAACCCATTTATTTGCGTTAAAGGTGTGGTATTTCCTTTTCGAAAATTTGCTGATGCCGATAGTGTTTTAAGCCCCGAAATGAAATCTACGGGAGAAAGCATGGGTCGAGCGATGCATTTTTCAGAGGCCCTTATGAAGGCCATGATATCTTCTCATATCAAGTTACCTCATTCCGGAGAAATATTTTTTTCACTCCGAGATAAGGATAAACAGGAAATGCTTGATGTGGCAAAAAGTCTAATAAAAATGGGTTATGTTTTATCAGCAACCACGGGCACGGCAAAATTTTTTAACGAGCATGGTGTTACTACTTTAGCTCTTAAAAAAGTGCACGAAGGTCGGCCTCATTGTGTAGATCGTATTCGAAGTGGTGAAATAAAATTTGTAGTGAATACAACCCGGGGACGAAAGGCCATTACCGATGGGTTTTTGATTCGAAGAGCTTGTATTGAACTTAATATCCCGTGTTTAACTAAAACAGAAACGGTTCAGGCTTTTTTAATGGCCCTAGATAGTTTAAAATCAAACACCTTTCAAGTGGCGCCACTTTAATTATGAGTTACTGGATTGAGTCTGAAAAATTAAATAAAAAATTTTACTCTTCTGATCTATTTAATTTTAAAAAGGGTCAAAGCCTTTTTAAAAAAGAGTGTTACCATGTAATTAACGATGTCAGTTTCAAATTGCGTAGCCATTGTGTGACGGGTTTTGTGGGGGCTAATGGCTCGGGAAAGACGACTCTTATAAAACTCATTTTAGGATTTATAAAAAAAACCGATGGTGTTTTAAATTATCCGTTAGATCAAAATCAACTGCTCAATTTTAAAACCAAAATTGGTTTTTTGCCCGAAAGACCTTATTATTATGATTTCTTAACTCCCTATGAGTTACTTAAATATTTTTGGAACATGCAAGAGCCTAATTTGCAAGAACCTAATTTGCAATTTAATGAGATCTTTTATCGGGTTATGAAACAGGTCAGATTGTCTGAAAAATACTTTCATTCAAAAATTAAGGTATTTTCTAAAGGAATGCTTCAAAGGGTGGGTATGGCTTTAGCACTTATCCATAACCCCGAGTATCTTATTTTAGATGAGCCTATGTCAGGCTTAGATCCTGAGGGGCGGTACCTTGTAAAAAAAATTATTCAAGAGTTAAAAGCCAGTGGAAAAAGTATTTTATTTACAAGTCATTTAATCGAGGATGTTGAAGAGTTATGCGAAGATATTTTGTTTATTGATAATGGGAAAATGATTTATTCAGGCCCTTTAGAAACATTAAAGAGCTCTTATCATAACGAATCTTTGATGAGTGTGTTAAATGCGATTAGTGCTCGGCATCTTGGGGAGTCTCAGTGATACGGCCGATATTTATTATATCTAAAATTACAGCTATTGAGCTTATTAGAGATAAGATATTTTATCTTATTATTGCCATTGGTTTTGGATTATTAGTTTTGACCGATTTATTTTCAGATGCCAGCTTAAGCGAAAAGCACAGGGTGATAACTCATTTTGGATTTTTTATTTTTCAAATGACTTTGCTTTTTTTATCTCTCATTTTAGGTGGCCTTTTTTGGGCTAAAGAAATTCAAAGAAAAACATTGTTTTTATTTTTGGCTCGGCCTTTATCTCGCGGCCAAATTTTTTGGGGATATTATTTTGGCTTTTTATTTGTTTTATTTATTTTTGGCTTAGCCTTTACTTTGATCCATGCCCTACTTTTAGATGGTGTATTTAATTGGATAAGTTTTAGTTTAGCCCATTTAAGTGTTTTTTTAGAAAGTCTTATTGTTTTATCTTTAGTCTATTCATTTGGAATTTATTTTAATTCTATTTTAAACTTTGCCCTTGGATTAACTTATTGGCTCGTGGGGCACGGGCAATCGGAAATAGGATTTTATTCGAAGTTGAGAGATGATTTTATTCATGGGGGCATTTCGGTGGTTACTCATTTTTTGTTTCCCCATTTTTTTTCGGATTCGTTTCATAGTGTTTATTTTATCTCGCAAGCCGAGGTTCAAAAATTTCAGTTGTTTAGCTTACTTCACACCCTCGTATTAACAGTGCTTATTTTGCTTATCGGAAAAACCCGATTTAAGGAGAAAGATTTTGTCTGATTCAATTAACTTTTTTTATATGGCTGTTTTTTTTATTTTAGGAACAATTTTGGGTAGCTTTGCCAATGTAGCTATTTATCGATATTTTTCAGGTGAAAGTTTATGGTGGCCAGGTTCAAAATGCCCTAGTTGCCAAACTCCGATCAAATGGTTTGATCTAATCCCTATAATTTCTTGGTTTGTGTTAAGCCGAAAGTGTAGAAAATGTCAAACTCCCATCTCGGCCCAGTATCCTTTAGTCGAATTTGTAATGGGTATTTTATTTTTATTGGCTTATTTAAAATTTGGAATTTCAGTTTCGTTAATTGAAATTCTTTTGTTTTTTTTAGGTCTTGTTATTGTGAGTGCCATTGATTTAAAGGTTTATTTATTACCTGATGTTTATACCTTATCAGGTCTTGCGATAGGACTTATTGGATCTGTTTTAAACCCTGAAAGATCGTTTTATGATGCTCTGGCTGGGGTGTTACTCGGAGGCGGGTTTCCTTGGTTTGTTGCTTATTTATATTATCTTTGGCGCAAGGAAGAGGGTTTAGGGGGCGGTGATATTAAACTTTTAGCATGGATGGGAGCGGTTTTAGGGTGGCAGGCCATCCCTTTTATTATGATCGTAGCCAGTGTTGTAGGCTCTTTGGCTGGACTTTGGGCTATGAGGCATAGTGAAAAAGGACTAAAGACCGTAATTCCATTTGGGCCTTTTTTATCTTTAGGCGCCCTGATTTACGCTCTGGGCGGCCAATATCTGGCTCATTTATATATTGAATTTTTACTTCCTGGACTTTTTTAGTTGTCAGGTATTTGACAGTCTGGGTAACGCAATACCATACTATTGAATAGGTACGTATCGACTTCAGCCAAGGATGGTTAAAGTGTTATTTGGTTCACGAAGACTTATTGGAATAGATATTGGATCGCGATTTATTAAAATTGCTGATTTAGAAGTGTCTAAAAAAAATAAAAAGTTAAATCACTTTATCGTAATTCCTACGCCCGAAGGGGTTTTTTCTGGCTCTGACATACAAAATGTTGAACCGCTTGCGATTGCTATTCGAGCGGGACTTCATACAGAAAAAATAAAAAACAAAAATGTGAGCCTAGGGCTTCAAGGTGCCTCCGTTATTGTAAAAAAAATTAACATGCCCAAAATTGATAAAAAAATGCTTGATCAGCAAATTAGGTGGGAAGCAGAACAATATATTCCCTATGATATGAGTCAAATCAGCCTATCTTATCATGTTAATGAAAGCTCAGCTCTTTCTGATAGTTCAGATGTTCTTATTGTTGCCGCTCAAAAAACAATGATTGAGCAGCTCAATCAATTGGCTCACTCTGCCGGGTTAAAAGTGGGAGCCTTAGATCTATCTTCATTTGCCCTAGCTAACGCTTTTGAAAGCGCCTACGGAAAACTCTTAGGACAAGGAATTATGCTCGTTCACGTGGGGGCGTTAGTAACTCATGTTGTGATTATTGCAAACGGGGAAATCGTTTATGTAAGAGATATTGGTATTGGGGGGCACCACGCCACCTCTGAAATCGGAAAAAACATGGGGCTCTCTACTCAAGAGGCTGAAGTGTTAAAAATTGCCGCCTCCCGAGGGGATGAAGTGCCAGAAGATATTTTTTCATCAATTGATCTGTTTAATACAAGTCTGGCTGAAGAAATTAAAAATAGCCGAGATTATTTTTTTGGCTCGCAAGATGATTCTGTGCAGTTAAATCAAGTCTATATCAGCGGAGGAAGTGCTAAACTGATAGGACTAACTGATAAAATATCAGCGGCTATTGAAGTCCCCGTTGCCTTTTTTAATGTGCTCGGAAATGTTTCGGTGTTACCCAAAAATCAATTAATTTCAATGGATGAGCTTATGTCAATATCTCCCATTGCCATTGGGCTTGCTCTCAGAGAAAGAGGGGACTAATGATTCGAATTGATTTAGGGAAAAAACAATCGAAGTCATCGGCATCCATCAAACCCCCGCAGGGCGGAGGGCTGGATGGTGACAGCGCGATGCCTGATCAAGATCAGGGAATTGTTAAAAAAGAGGCTTTAAAAAATTTAATTATTCTTTTGATCGGTTCATTTTTATTGTTCGCTTATGAGCAAGTTCATATACCTGAACTTAAAAGTGAGCTTCAAATCAATCAGGTTGAGCTTAATAAACTTAAAGAGAAAAATCAAAAAGCAGAGCAAGCTGTTAAGACTATACGAAAACTTCGCGAAGACGAAGAAAAAGTAAAGGCTCAGATTGATGCCATAGATAATCTTAAAAAAGGTCGAATGGATTCGGTTAAAATTTTAGAATTAGTTCATAAAAACATCCCCAATCACGTTTGGTTAAAATCAATGACTATGGCAAAAGATAAGTTAGAAATTGCAGGTTATGCCATAACTGATAACGATTTGACAAATTTTATGGAATCACTTCAGAAAAGTATTTACTTTAAAGAAGTCAGGCTTTTGCGTTCGAAGGAAGAAAATTTACCTAAACATGGTAACGTTAAAAAAATTGATATTGTCTGCGTATTAGGGAGTATCAATGAATAGTCTAATTTTAAAGTTAAGTTTTTTTTCGAGATCACAGGTTTTGTTTTATGGGATGTTAATAACAGCCTTTTTTTATAACTTTGTTTATGATGATGGAACGGGCCTAGAGTTTAAAATTAAACAGGCTAAAAACGAAATTAAAATTGAACGAGAAAAAGAAATTGAGTCCGACATTGCTTTAAAGGAAATTGTTTTAGTGCAAAACTCATTAGAGTCATTAATGCAGCAGTTTCAAATTATTTCGGCAAAATTGCCCAGAGAGTTTCAGATGTCAGAGATTATTAAAATAGTTGATAAAATAGCAGAAACTTCAGAGTTGTCGGTGCGTTCAAAAGAACCCAGTGCTGTTATTAAATCATCATTAATAGAAACCTTGCCCATAGTTATTACAGGGGATGGCAGCTTTTCTCAAATTGTTAAATTTTTTCATTTTGCATCGACAATTGACCGAATATTTAAAATAGATTCGTTTACGGTCAACGTAAATGCTGACAAAAAATCATCATCATCATCATCATCATCCGCAGCAGAAAATTTGGTGAGTTTAAAACTTAATTTAAATAGTTACCGATTTTTAGAGGAGCGAGTAACAACTCAATCAGGAGTAAGAAAGTGAAAATGAAACCCTATTTATTTTTACTTATAGCTTTTGTTGGTTCACTATCTGGTGGTTTTTATATAATGGTGTTTGCTCAGGCCCCCACAGAAGCGGCATTGCCACCAACAGAGGCCGCGCTACCTCCTACGGAAGCTGTGTTGCCGCCGACAGAAGCGGCATTGCCACCATCAGACGGAGCTTTGCCTCCAGTCGAAGAATCGGCATTACCACCTGTGGAGGCTCAGCTAGAAATGTCCCTTGTTAGCTTTGATATTCCCTTAGAATATAATCCTGATGAATATCGAAGTCCTTTTGATGTGCCCAAACAGAAAATTTTTTTTGATGCTCAAGGTGGTAACGTATTAACACAAGAAGATGCAGCTTTATCTGAACCCATTTTGGCCTATCCTCTTAAAGAGTATTCAGTAACAGGTATATTATGGGGTGTAAAAAAACCCAGAGCTGTTTTGAAATCGCCGAGTGGAAAAAAATATACGATTACTACGGGTAACCGAGTGGGACGAGAAGGCGGAGTGGTTTGGAAAATTCGCGAAAAAGAAATTGTATTTTTGATGCCCAGTGAAAATGGGGTATTAACTCAAGGCACACCCGAAGTGCTTATGATGGCAAATTAATTTAAGGAGTCAAGATGAGGCAATTGAGAGTAAAAGTATTATATAGCAGCATGATGGTTTTGTTACTTTTTGGATTTGTTATAACTCAGGGTTGTGCCTCCTTTGAGGGAAATAATGATTCTGCCGAACTATCTATTGAAGACAGTGAAGGATCTGATGAGTTAAGCGATACCGATACGAGTAGCGATGGCGATATGGGGTCAGAAGTCGATGCAAATGAGAATGCAAGTTCAGAAAGTTCAGATAGTTCTGAGGATTTAGCTGACTCTGAACTTGATGAGGACATTCAAGTAGATTCAGAAAATGCAGAGGTGGCTCAGGCCGATAGCGTTAAAAATTCTGATGAGATTGAAAGTTTAGATGGGCAAGATGATCTGGATTTAGAGGGGGATGAAAAAGCAAAACCTCAAGACGTAGCCGCTAATGAGGTTACCAATCAAGAAGATCAGTTAAGTGAGTTAGATGATGATATTGCAGACGCCGAAGTAAGTAACACGGCTGCTGCTGAGCCAAATGCAGAGCAGGCAGAACAAGCGGTGCCCTCTGAGCTCCCCCCCTCCGAAGAGACACTTGTGCCGCAAGATGAGCAACTAGCTGCCACTGAAGCGCCTGAAGCTACGGCGCCTTTGGCTGAGCCCGTTCAGCCAGAAGCCGCCGCCCCCCCTGTCGTCTCTGTTGACTCGCCAGCACCTCAGCAAGAAGCTGAAATGCCCCCTGAAACTACTACTGAAATTGCCCAACTCCCGCCAAGTAGTGAGACGCCTTCTGAAGCTTCTTCAGAGGTAGCCCAACCAGAAGTTGCGGAACCTCAAACCTCGGTATCATCAGATGAGTCGATAGCAGAAGTTGCAAGTAAAGTAAAAAGAGTTCGGGTAACCGATTTGCAGCTTAGATCAAATCCAGAAAGTGGGACATTGATTATTCAGGCCAATGGTCCTCTTGAGCATAACTATAAAATTAATCCCCAAACCAATCAATTTGTAATTGAATTAGAAAATGGGACACTCCCTAAAAAGTTTCAGCGTCCTTTTAATGCAAAAGATATCCCGGGCCAAATTGCCTTTATAGATGCCTACCAACTTAAAGGCGGTAACCCCAGAATCGTTATTCAGCTAAGACCGGGTGCTACCGAGCCTGTGGTTGAGGCTCAAAAAAATGCATTGTTTATAACCGCCCCAATAACGGCAGAGCAAGCGGCTCCCGCAGAAGGCGG
>DYOP01000008.1:40769-57436 GCA_020720425.1 Bdellovibrio sp.
AGAGGCTGCGCCAGAGACACCATCAGCCCCCGTAGAGGAGCTTGCCGCGGAACCCGAAATGACAGAGCCTCCGGCAGATACATTATTGTCAGCCGCAAGTTTTGAAGAGTTTTTAAGGTCTAATCAAAAATTTTATGGTAACCCTATATCATTAGAAACAGATGATATGGATCTACGAGAGATATTTAAACTGATTAGCGAAGAGGCCGGAATTAACCTTGTTATCTCTGATGATGTTAAAGGTAAGATGAGTTTAAAATTAAAGCGAGTTCCTTGGGATCAAGCCTTAGTCATGATTTTAAAAACAAAAAAACTTGGTTATACAAGATCTGGCTCTGTTTTAAGAATAGCTCCCGTTGAAGATCTCAGAAGTGAAGAAGATGAAGCAATTAAGTTGGCGCTTGCCAAAAAAAATAATGCTCCTGTTCGAGTTAAGTCGATCACAGTAAATTATGCCAAGGTTGAAGATCTCGAAAAACAAGTTAAATCGATGCTAAGCCCCAAAGGGGTTGTTGTCGCCGATCCCCGAACCTCATCCATTGTAGTTAATGATCTTGAGGATAATGTGGGCCATATTGAACAGTTGATAAAAACCTTAGATATTCCCCCTCAGCAAGTATTAATTGAAGGCAAAATTGTTGAGGCCACTGATAATTTTGAACGCAAAATTGGAGTTTCGTGGGGGGCCTCTGGTCGTACTCTTAAATTTAATGATATTAAAAGCTCATCAGGAGCGTTAAGATTTACTCCCGGTATTAGTGTGACTCCTGGAGGCGGTTCAGCTTCGACCATGGGGCTGAATTTTATGCTAGGGACATTAGATATATTAGGTGATCTAACGGCCTCACTAAGGCTGTTTGAACTGCAAGGTTTAGTTAAAGTTATTTCTTCTCCTCGAATTTTAACTTTACATAATGAAAAAGCAGAAATTGCTCAGACAACCGAAATCCCACTTATAACAGCAAGTATTTCAACTAATGGAGTGGCCACACCTATTGTTAATTTTAAGCCTGTAAAACTAAGATTGGCGGTGGTTCCGCAGGTAACTAACGATGGAGCGGTAATAATGGCCGTTGATGTGACCCGAGAGGTGATTGGTGAAGTGGTCGATGCAAAAACAAATGCACGGCCTGTTAACTCAAGATCAGCTAGCTCGAAAGTGTTACTTAAAAATAGTCAAACAGCTGTTATTGGCGGAATTTATCAAAATGATGTGACTGAGTCTCAAAATAAAGTTCCTGGATTAGCCGATATTCCTGTATTGGGGTGGTTATTTAAAAATAAAAGTGTGGATAAAAGAAGAAGTGAATTGTTAATTTTTTTAACCCCTCGAATTTTAGGCCAAATGCAATCCTTGCCTATGGCCATGGAGGGGCAAAGTTCTTCTATTCAAGAAAATTCGGCAGCCCTTGATTTAGGGGGCAGCTCAGAGGAAAGTGAAAAATTAGAAATTGATGAGCCTGCAAAAAGTTCAAACCCCGCAACTGAAACAGGTAACAGTTCTGATGAAAGTTTAGAAGAAGAGTTAGATTTAGAGAGTGAGGCTTTATGAAAAAATATGGCAGCTTGCTATTGATTATTATAATTTCTAGCTTAATGTCATGCCAGGATTCAGGCTCTGGATCAGACTTACTTACGATAACTCCCAAATTTTCGAATATGATCTTAATAGATGGTGGCGGAAAATCTTGTACTTTGCAGTTAACCGATCCAGCCGCTGAAGATGATTTAGCATCATTAAAAGGTATTTTGGGCGGGGTCAGTATAACTTGGACGGGAACTTCTGATTTTGAAATTTTGTATTTAAAACTGACCTTCTCAGGATCTGGAATTGGCAGTTCAGGTACGCTAATTAAAACCATCACAGGATCTGAGTTATCCTATTTACTAAAAGGAGGCTCAGGTGTTCCGACGATAACGTCAGGTCAAACTTTAGTATCAGCTACCGGTTGTAATTGGGAGATTGGTGCTATTGAAATAGATGATAAATCTAAATCTTCTTTTGGGCAGGTCACACTCTTAGTTTATGGGGTATCAACAATTGACGGTCAAAAGGTGCCAATTTCTGCCCAAACCTATTTGAGTTACCAATACGATGGAATTTGATAAGTTAAGGGGAGTTAAATTTTTAGACTCTGAAAGCTATTATCAGATAAATGCTCATGTTCAAAAAAAATATTTTTGCAATCAGCCTGAGTCGGGCATTAAGCTGTATCATTCAATGGCGCAAGCCCTTTATGAGGTCATTCAATCGGTGGCCTTATCATCTACTTATAATAAAAAAGCTCTGTTTATTTTAGGGGCATCTTCATTAACTGAAGGGATGCTAACTTACCCATTTATAAATGATTTTGAAATTTCAAAACTCAAATGGAACAAAGAACCCCATGAAATTTTAGAAGAAATAAAAAAAGTAAATCCAGCTTTTGTTGTTTGTCCCCTCGATCATCAACTTTCGCTTGAGTCAATTTTTGATATTCAAAGTGAGCAATGGAGCCAATTTAAAAATTCGACATTTATTTTTTTTAGCCATTCTTGTGTTTTACCTCCAAAGCCTCAAGGGGTTCTAAAATGGGCACTTCTTTCTGATTTAGGTAACCAATTAACTCTTTGCCAGTCGGCTAAAAGAGTGCAAATTAACTCTTACTTACAAGCCCAAACATTTTATTATTCTGAATTAGAAACCTTACAAAAAATAGAGGCCTATTTTAGTAACCCCGTTACTTTATTTGAAAATATTAAAATGGGACAAGTGTGTGAGGCTCTGGGATGGAAGCTCTGGAGTGCAAAAAATTTAGAATATATAAATTCATCGAGGCTGGTAATTTATCATTTAGAAGTCCATTCGGATCAGCTAGTGGCTTTTTTTACAAAAAAAAATAAAAACTTAGCTAACTCATTTGCCGTTAACTCAAATTCAGATAGGATGCATTCAGATTTTGAAATGACATCTCTTTCGGGATGCCATACCGGATTTTTATTTGAAAAATGGAAGTGGGTCAGCCCTGCTTTAGAGCCCGACGAGTTGCGCGGAATGAGTATTGTAGAAATGGATAAAAAATTTAATTGGGACGAATTTCAGAGGCAATTAGCCTTATTTAGATAGCCATTGAGGGCTGTCCGCTGGATTTATCATATAAAAATATTGCTGTCTTGGGCATTAACTTAATTAGTTATTAAATCTTTTGTAAAAATAAATTTATTGGTAAACAATATATGCATTGAAAGATAAAGTAATTATATTACATGTTGTTAAATTTAATGATTCAGATTTGATTTTATCATGTCTTAACAAAGAGGATCATTTTTATTCGCTTAAGGCCAAGGGCGCACTTAAGAGTAAAAAAAGATTTTCTGGCGGGTTACTCGAGCCAATGAATTATGTTGAAATTAGTTATCAAGAATCTAAAACTCAAGCCATGGGAGTTTTAAACGAAGCCCTTTTGCTTGAGGGATTTGACGATATTAGAAAAAGTTATGAGCGCATTGAGCTAGGGTTAAAACTTGTTTCAGATATTTTATTTATTAAAAGGCAAGCCAGCCATATAGGTATAGATGAGGGGCATAGTTTTTATCTTTTAGGTCATGCGCTTAGGGCTATATCTAAGGGTTACTCAATTGTAAGTATAAGAATATTATTTTTAGCTAAGTTGCTCTTTGATCAAGGGATTTTAGATGTTCAAGGGGTAGGGGGAAGTGAGCTTAAAAAAATTATTAAGTTACGATTTCAGGATTTAGGAAATAATTTAAGTAAGAATTTAGGGCCAGAGTCAGATAATGGACTTATGCAAAAACTAGAGCGCCAGTTGGCCGAATATTTTTCGAAACAAAAAAAATAGATCTAAAAAGCTTTTTGCCAAATTAACTGCGATAAAATTACAAATTGATTATATTTATAGCTATCAATATTTGATAAGGACGAATTAAAAATAAGACCTCCCGAAAATTGTAACGTATTTGATAACTTTTTTTGTGAAATTAGATTTAGCGATAATAGATTGTCTTGGCGCCCAAGTGTGCTTTCTGAATAATTTTTATGAGTAACACCCACTTTGGCAACCCAAAGGGCATCCCAGTAACCTGGCACAAGATACCCCAAATTAAATCCGGCTAAGTAATATCTTAAGTTTTTACCGGTAGCTGAATTAAGTCCTAAGCTTGCTTCTTTAATCCAAGCCTCTTTTTGATTGTCATCAGTAAATTGAGTTAAAGCATAGGTTAAGCCCAGATAGCTCGCATCTTGATCGTTATCTCCACTGCTAGATGAAAAGGAGTTATCTTGCCTTAAATCGAGCCCCGTAGAATGTAACACTTTGTCACTCTGAACGAGGGTTGTATCTAAAGTAACACCTGTTGATTGTAATATGGCTTCTCGAGTATCTATACCATCGGCATTCATTTGTATTGTTTTAAAATAAGGTGTTACTCCCCACTGCGAGGGAAGGTCAAATAGCTTTCCACGCCGTTTAAAAGGAGCAGTTACCCCAGTGGTTAATGGATCAATATTTTGAAACTGAGATGAGGGTTGTAGAGAGCTCGTTGTTGAATAGATATCAGAATACATTAAATTAATAGCAAACTCTGATTTTTCTGTATAAATAGGGCGGTACTCTAAATTAAAACCATAGGTTGTTCTAAATCCAGATAAATCAGTCGATACAACATCGGGTGAGACAGTTAAAATATTAGAATCATATTGGGCCCCGATGTTACCTGTAAGTGTCCATCTATTTTTTTGAAGTTCTTTGTATTTTAAAATATTAGCAATTTGCTCGATATAATTTTCAGCCTGTTGATCTAACTGATTGTCAGTTGAAGTATCAAGTACGATTTGAAAATGGTTTTTAGCAGATTCAAAATTTTCTTGGCTCATATCAATTATACCAAGATAAAAGGTTGCAATAGGTCCTAGGCTTTTGTCTTGAGCCAGTTTAGTAAAATTCTCTTTGGCTTTGTCTTTTTGATCAAGTTTTAAATAAGAAAGGGCTATAAAATAATCTTGCTCTTTATTTTCTGAGGCTCTATCAAGCTGAAGATAAGTAAGGGCTTTTTCAAAACGATCAAGCTTAAATAAAGTAACCCCATACTGAAAGTAAAAACTTATATTTGAAGGGTCCAAGGCCATCGATTGATCAAATAAATTTAATGCTTCTTGAAAGTTTTGTTTATTATACTTTTCTAGTGCTAATTTGGCTAAGCTTGCGGCTTTTGCTTTATTTTCGGCAATTAATTTTTGGCTTAAAAGGGCCTGCTCTTTTTCGCGCTCTTGTTTTTGTTTAATTAAATCCAATTTAGCTTCGTCTTGAGCTTGGGCCATATTTTGTAATGTGAGTTTATCAACTTGAGCCATAGCTTTTGTTTCGAGAGCCTGATTTTGTAAGGACATCTTAGAAGAAGTATCAGCTCTTAAAAAATACCGATAAGCCTCAAGGGCTTGCAGCTTTGAATCATACAGAGTAATTTTTTGTTTCTCGCCTTCGATTCGGTAAAAGTAGGGTTTTCTTAATAAGATATTATCTTTAATAAGTTTATTTATTTTAACAAATCTTTGAGTATCTGCATTTAAGTTTTGAGGAGGAATGTACATTTCTAAAGTGCCTTGAGAATCATTTTTAGATAAATCAATTTGATACTTTCCAAAAAAAACCGAAGAGTCTGTGGATGTTTCCTGCATTTCTACCGAGATTAGTTGGTCGGAATGAATGTCTTTCATAATTAACAAACCAAAATCAATTTTATCTGGGCTTTTATTCCAAGAGGGGGATGAGTAATCAATAATAATTGATTTTTTTAAATTGATACGAATGCTACGAGCGTCGACAAACTTTTTATTTACAGTTTCATTTACAGCTTTATTTTCGGATTTGTTCAGTTTCGTTGCGTTTTGGGCAGAACTTGTTACAGCCATTTGAAAAATTAAAATACTTAAGAGTAAGGAGATAGGTTTCATATTAGCCCTTTGTCTTGTGACAAGTTTTTTGTCAATTTTATTAATTCTTAAATTATAGACTTCATTCTTTGGTTTTATGAGTCGCCTAAGTATGAAACAAGTCTAACGCATTTTATTTTATATAATTCTGGGTTTAAGTACACAAAAAGTCTTTTGTGGTTTTTGGGCAGGGGTAAACACACATCTTTAGTCTAGTTTTTACAAAATATTGGATTTATTGCTAATAAGTTATTTGTCTTAGCCGATGTGTAAATTATGGAAAAGTTTATATATAAAATTATTTTAATTATATTTTTTGGTTCTTGCGCCTCGAGTAACCTAAAGTTGCGCACAAACAAGCCTGATGCTCAGCTCAGCGTTGTGTTACCATCGGGAGAGCAAAAAGTTTTAGGAGTGGGGCAAATTGATAAAACATTTAAAGAGTTAGAGCTGAGTGGTCCATTTACAGTGATTGCCGAAAAAGAGGGATTTGAAAAACAGGCCGTGTTTGTTCCAAAACCCTATTTAGGAGCTGAGGTTATCGTAAATTTTAATTTGGTTAACCGTGAAAACGGAAAATCAATGGAGTCACAATCGAGTCAAACCAATCAAAAAATTAATGATACCTTTGTTAAAGGATTAGCCCATACCTATTCATATGTTCAGCAAAAAGAGTATGGTTTGGCCCATTCAAAACTTCAAGAGTTACTTGTTAACTATCCAGATTTTGCTTCTTTGTGGGGTTTGCAAGGTAACATTTACTATTTACAAAGACGTTATGACATGGCTTATGAGTCTTATAATAAAGCGGTTGATTTAGATTCATCATCGCTTGAATTTAAAAATATGTTAGAAAAAGTTAAATCACTTAAAGGAGGAGGGTAATATGTTTTTATTCCCTTTTATGATTTTGTTTTCGGGATTGTTGCTATCATTAGTAGTTCATCACCTTAATCAAACTTTTTTAAACTACTACGATTTTGTCGCCTTTTCTGTTGTATTAGGCGGAACGTTACTGGTTTCAATTGCCTTATTGCCTTGGGAGTATGGTCGAGATGTTTTTAAAAGTTTTGGATATTTATTTAAAAGAGAAAAGTCAAAGTTTTCGGATGTGTTGTCAAAAACTAAAGAGAGTTACCAAACTCGCAAACTAACGAGGTCTCAAAAGCCTAGCTTATATGAAAACATTTTAGTCGATGGTTTAGAGTATATTGAATTAGGATTTTCAGAAGAGCGAATTTTAGAGATTTTACAAGATCAAATTGATATGCACACTCGGCGTATGAAGCGAGTAGGATTAGCTCTACGAAACGTGGCTAAATATCCACCGGCTTTTGGTCTAGTAGGTACGGTTTTAGGTTTAGTTAATATTATGAAGCATCTTGAATCAGCTTCAGGGGCGACCCGATTGGGTAGCGAAATGTCAGTAGCTCTTGTGGCCACGATGTATGGATTGTTACTTGCCAACTTTTTAATTAACCCATTGGCCGAGTTTATTTTGAAAAAAATTGAAGAAGAAGAAGAGTATGCTGATCTGGCACTTGAGGCCATTAAGTTAATCAAAGAAAATGCAAATGAATTAGAATATACCGAAAAAATGAATGCTCTTGTGCCCTGGGGGCATCGCTACGAAACTCGAAACCAAATTGAGGATATAGCAGCATGAGACGAAGACAGAAGTACCACGATTTAGTAACTGTCGACTCAGAGGGAAGCTGGGCAATTAGCTATGGAGATATGGTTACTCTTTTGTTAACTTTTTTTATTGTATTTTTTACTGCCGATAAATTTGAAGAACAAAAAGAGCAATCTGTTTCGATTGATTTTTTAAAAAAATCGGCTGACCATTTTACTAAACAAATGGAAGCCGAAAAGTTGGTCGATAAGAAAACAGCTCAAATGTTAAAAGCAAAAACTTATTTAGAGGGTAACCGAGTTATTATTGAGTTTTCTGGATTATCATTTTTTAAATCAGCCAGTACTGATATCGAGGCCAAAGCCCAATCGGCCTTAGCTTCGTTTTATAAATCCTATGAGCCCTTTATGAGCCGTTACCATGTGGCCATTCGTGCTTTTTCAGACCCAAGACCGCTTAGAGAAAAAAGTAAAATGATTTATAACGATAATTTGCAGTTATCAACTTTGCGCTCTTTAGAGGTGTTAAGATATTTGCAAAAAAGCGGGGTTCCTTTAGCTAATATGAGGATTCAAGGTTATGGTGAACTTAAATTATCATCTGAAGATATTAATAAGTTTGAGCCATCAGAGGCCACTCGAAGCCCAAGTGCCATTTATGATTTAGCAAGAACAGTTGTTATAATGATAGAACCTAAGGAGGATCTATGAAAAGATTCTTATTTTTAGTCTTTGGATTTATTTTTGGAGTTTTGTTATTTTCGAGCCCCCCTGTTTATGGGGCAAAACACCCAAGGGCATTTCAATTGGAGCAAAGCTTAAGAGGTGATCTTGATGCTATGCTAAAAAATTTGGTAGCTGATCAGCCCTTTAGTGTAACGGTAACAATTGATCCTTTACGTAGGCAAGGGGTTGTTGAAAAAGGCAGTTCAAGGCTTCCGCTAATGGGCATTGATGATGAGATTCAGGACGAGTGGGACGATGTAGACAAGCTTGACTATGAGCTATTGTCACGGGTTAATCGAATATCGGTTAAATTATTGTTACCCGAATCATTTTCGAAAGATCAAATCGAAAATATTAAAGGGTTAGTACGATCGCGTATTCCTTTTGTTGAGGGTCGAGATTTTATTGATGTTGAGCAAAAAAATTTAGCAGTAGCTGAGCAAACAGAGCCAAGCTATGCTAAATGGTTTTTTCTGTTTGCTGGGATTATGTTGGTTATTTATGGGGGTATTCATCTTCTTGTTAATTTGGCCGCGACAAATAAGCTAACAAAGGCATTAAAAAATATTAAAATTGAATCAACTCAAAGTAGCTCGGGCGCAGGCGCTCTTGCCTCAGCATCTCCTTATAGTTATGGGGCGCAAGAAAAATCATCTTTTGGCTCAGGTCAGTCTTCTTGGGGTTCGGGTGATGTGCAATTACATGACTCAATAAAGATGGCTGAGATTGTTAAGGATTTTATTACTCTGCTTGAGCAAAAAGAAGCCTTCCCTGTTTTAGAAGATATGGTTCTTTTAGAAAAGGAGATTTTAAAATTTCCTCATTCGGTAGGTTCACTCATATCTACCTTTCCCCCTCACTTACGAGACCGCGTGTTTTCGTATAGTTACTCAAAAGATTGGTTCAAAGCTCTGCTTGAGGGCGGCGCCGTTGATTCAAAAAGTTTTGAAATCGTAAGTAAACTTGTTAAAAACAGTCGAGATAATCAAACCTATTATCAACAGCAATTTTTAATGGTTTGCTGGAGATCGAAAGATTATTTACCCGAGTTTTTAAGACAAATCGAGCCGGATGATGCCATTGCTATTTTGCGATCACTGCCCCGGAGTTTATCAATTGAAGTAGGCCGCGCGGTTATTCCGGGTAAATGGGCAATGCTTTTAGAGACGGGGCATGGGATTGAATCTTTAGATGAGCTTAAAATTAAAGGTTACCAAAAAAGTCTTCTTAAAAAAACGCCACTTCGATCAAGCCAATTTTTAGAGGTTTATAAAAAAGATCTTGAGCTGATTGATTATTTAAAATCAGTTGATCCTATTGTCGAAAAAGAAGTTTATTTGGCAGCTGGTGATGGTTCGGCTTTGGTCACATTAAGGGCTCCTTTTTATAAAGTGTTAGAAGCAGAAATTGATTTTTTAAAGCCATTTGTGTCAACGATTGCTATCGAAAATTGGGCTCATGCCTTTTACAATATTCCTAAGCTTAATCGTTCGCATGTTGAAAAGTGTTTTACCGATCGTCAGCGATTTTTACTTGTCGATTTAATGAAAAAATTTGATAAATCAGGTTTTGATATGCAAAAAGTATCTTATTCCCGCGATTTAATTGCTCATTCTTTTGATAAGTATGCAACTCAAGCAAACTCAAATAAATCGCAACCTACAGAAAATCAAAAGTTAGAACAAAATGCTCCCTCAAATGGATCGAAAAAGTCAAAAAATGAGGCCGCATAATTATGAAAAATCATGAGCTGAGATTGGTTGCAAATCGTTTTTTTATACTTGTGGTTTTTCAAGGGTTTGCTCTGTTTTCCCAGCTTGGTTTTGCTCAAAAAATAAGTTTAAGCGCAGGGGCCTATAACATTGAAGCGGAAAGTTCGGCCTCTACCTCATCAACAACAACGACGGGGGCTCGAAAGGTTTCGTTAACTCGGTTAGGGAGTTACCAATTAGGAGCCCAGTTTGCTGTTTCTGATCCCTTTGAGTTGGGAGTGGGTTATTCTGTGTTTTATTCTCAAACTTTGGGTGGAGATATGGGTTTTGGGCCTGATATTAGTTTATTTTATTTTCCTTTAAACCGAGGGGCCCCATCAATAAATCAAGCTTTTGAAGGCACAAGGATAAGTTATTACGAAACACTGAGACCCTTTGCTGCCTTTTCGTTTCATCAAAGACAGTTTCAATCGGTGCAAACCTCTTATTCGGGTTACGGTTTAAGCGTTGGTAGCGAAATCAATTGGGTCAAAGGCCGAAGCCTTGTGATGCAGTTTAATTATCAAAATTTGATGGGGCCAAACAGCTATACCTTTCAATTTACAGATTTCAGATTAGGGATTCAGTGGCTTATGGGGCAGAAGTGATTGTGAGCCTTGCTTCAAAGTTCTTTAAAAGAAGCTAATCCGTAGGGATTGGTAACAACGATATTAAATCCATTGCTAATAAAAAGGCTCTCTTGAATGCGTCCTAAGGTACAGGAATCAAGTGATGAGGGGGTTTGCGGGTCGTAATCGCAAGTGCTGGTATCATAGGCCTTAACAGAAAAGGTAACATGATAGCCCACAATCGTTGAGGATATTTGCTTTTTTTCGTCTGAATAAATTAAAAAACTAACCTCATCTATACGAGATTGGCCTTTAACAACATAATCATCTTCTAAAATCGTGTCAGGCCAAATTTGAGAGTAATGGTTTTTAATTGTCGTCTGAATTTGTTTACGAATTTCAGGGCTAAGCTTACGCCAAATACTTGTTGTGATAAGTTTTTTTTGAACAGATGAGCTTTTGCAATTGAGATCAGGGCAAATGTCTTGGGCTTTAGATAAAAGCGAAATAAAGGCTTTTTCCTCTTTACTAGAAATTAATAGCGGAGAGGCCCAACTCTGATTTTGAGTTAGGCTAACAAGAGCAAGCCCTACAATAAGTATAAATTTTGAGGTCTTCATGTAAACTCCTCTTTTTTGCACTAGCGAGTTTCTAACACAGCTTGTAACCAGAGAAAAGAACTTCTTTTAATCGACTCGGATTATTTTTAGGATATTCTTTTGTCTATAGAAGAGCTTCTTAGTTGAATGTGAGTTGATAATAGCTATAATTTTGGTAAGATTTACACTTCAAATTAAAATAATCAGGAGGAATCATTCGTGAGCCAAACAATCGAAACAACACCCCAGCTCGTTACCAATACCTATAAAAATTCACGTCAAAGACTTGAAATTGTACGTCAAAGGTTGGCCAGGCCCCTCACATTAGCTGAAAAAATTTTATATGGTCACCTCGATCAACCTCAAACTCAGGAGCTAGAAAGGGGAAAATCCTTTCTTCAGCTCAGGCCTGACCGAGTAGCGATGCAAGATGCGACCGCTCAAATGGCCATTTTACAGTTTATGCTTTCTGGTCGTGATGAGGCGGCTGTGCCAACGACCGTTCATTGTGATCATTTGATTCAGGGGTATAAGGGGAAATCGCAAGATTTAACAGAAGCAGAAAAGACTAACCATGAAGTGTATGAGTTTTTAGCTTCATCGTCTTCTCGCTATAATTTGGGATTTTGGAAGCCAGGAGCGGGAATTATCCACCAAGTTATTTTAGAAAACTACGCTTATCCCGGTGGTCTTATGATTGGTACCGATTCGCATACGCCCAATGCAGGTGGGCTTGGTATGTTAGCTATTGGGGTTGGGGGCTCGGATGCTTCTGATGTTATGGCGGGTTTAGCTTGGGAAGTTAAAAATCCAAAACTGATCGGAGTTAAATTAACAGGAGCCATGAATGGATGGACTTCAGCCAAAGATGTTATTTTAAGTCTTTTAGGAAAACTCACCGTTAAAGGGGGAACTGATAAAATTGTAGAATATTTCGGAGAAGGATTAGCTTCTATTTCGGCTACCGGTAAGGCCACTATAGCCAATATGGGTGCGGAGTTGGGAGCGACCTGTTCGGTGTTCCCTTATGATGATAAAATTAAAGCTTATTTAGGTGTTACTCAAAGATCAGCTTTGGTAACGGTTATTGATGCCAATAAAGATTTACTTTGTGCCGATCCCGAAGTATTTGTTGATCCTAAAAAATATTATGACGAATATTACGAAATTAATTTAACAACTCTTGAGCCCCATCTGGTGGGACCTCACTCTCCTGATATCGCTAGACCTCTTTCGGCCATAGCTAAAGAAGCTAAAGAAAAGGGCTGGCCTTTGGCTCTATCAAGCGCCTTGATTGGCTCTTGTACTAACTCATCATACGAAGATATGGGGCGAGCGAGCTCTTTAGCTCAGCAGGCCCTAAATCATGAATATAAAATGACGATCCCTTTTTTGGTAACTCCCGGATCAAACCAAATTCAAAAGACCATCGAAAGAGATGGTCAAATGCAGGTTTTAAATCAGGTGGGGGCAACCGTTTTAGCTAATGCCTGTGGGCCTTGTATTGGGCAGTGGAAGCGAGATGATATTCAAAAAGGAACTCCAAACACAATAGTAACCTCATTTAACCGTAATTTTAGAGGGCGAAATGATGGTAACAGCGAAACTCTTGCTTTTATTGGTTCTCCCGAAGTGGTTATGGCTTTGGGATTGGCGGGGCGTTTAGACTTTAATCCCGTAACAGATTTAATTTCAACACCTAAAGGTCCTTTAAAGCTTGAAGTCCCTGTAGGTCCTGAGTTACCCGAAAGAGGTTTTGTGGCGGACACTGAGGGTTACCAGGCCCCTCAAGGTAAGCAAGCTCAAGTTAAAGTTTCTTCATCTTCTGATCGGTTGCAGCTTTTATCACCCTTTCAACCCTGGGATGGTCAAGATTATAAATCGTTACTTGTTTTAGCTAAAGTCCGAGGAAAGTGTACAACAGATCATATTTCCCCTGGCGGTCCTTGGCTTAAATACCGTGGGCATTTGGATAATATTTCAAATAATATGCTTTTAGGGGCTGATAATGCTTTTACAAGTGAAGTGGGTAAGGGGACCAATCAACTGACAGGTCAAACACAGCTTGAATTTGCAAAAATCGCTAGAGACTATCAGCAAAAAGCTCAGGGATGGCTAATTATTGGTGATGAAAATTATGGTGAAGGATCATCGCGTGAACATGCCGCTATGAGCCCGCGCTTTTTGGGTTGCAAAGTTGTTATAGCTCGCTCATTTGCTCGTATTCACGAAACCAATTTAAAAAAACAAGGAATTTTGGCTCTGACTTTTTCAAATTCTGCAGACTATAATAAAATTGAAGAGGCCGACAAAGTTGACTTTATTGGTTTAAATCAGCTTAAACCGGGTGCTCCTGTAAAAATGGTTTTGCATCATAAAAATCAAACTCAAGAAGAAGTTATGCTCACACACTCTTATAGTGAAGATCAAATTAAGTGGTTTAAAGCAGGCTCTGCCTTAAATTTGATTCGCCAAGGAGCTATGTAGGTTATGGCTTTAACTCACTCTCCACAAGGGGGGCTTGGAACCCCATGCCCCTTATTTAAATTGCCAACAACTCAGGGTAACATGGTAGAGACTCCTGAACTTTTAAAAACTCAGAGACCTTTTTTAGTTATGTTTATTTGTAATCATTGTCCCTATGTGCAGGCTATCGAAAACAGACTCATAGCTATGGGACACCTGTTAGAGGCGCTTGGGATAAAGGTTTTAGCTATTAGTTCAAATGATTCAAATCACTACCCTGAGGACTCATTTGAAAATATGAAAGCTAAAAACTACAGTTTTGCCTATGCTTATGATCAAGATCAAATGGTTGCTAAAAGTTTTGGTGCCGTATGTACCCCCGATTTTTTTGTGTACGATAAAAATGGGTTATTGGCTTATCGAGGACGCTTAGATAATCATTGGAAATCGTCTCAAGAGGTCACCCAGTATGAACTACTCGAGGCCATATTAAAACTCGATTACGACCTTTCTGTTGGCGAAATTCAAAACTCATCTATGGGTTGTTCCATTAAATGGAATGGTAACTAAAAAGAGATGCTAAAACATTTTGTACTGGCTATGCTATTGGGGTTTATATTGTTTTTTGCCTATCTGGCTTGGCATGTGGGTTATTTTAAACCGGTTACCATCGAAAATGTGGGTCCTAAAAAGTTTGTTCTTTTGGGTGTGCCCCATGATGGGGCTTATCATAAAATTGTATCACGTATCGAAACTGTTGAAAAATGGGCAAAAGGGCAAAAAATCGATTGCACGCAAAGCTTTGGGCTATATCTTGATGACCCTAAACAGGTCGAGCAAGATCGTTTAAAAAGTTTTGGGGGGTGCTTGATAACCCCCGAGGGGCAGCTGATTTTAAGTCAAATCAACTTGCAAGATCATCAAAAGAAAGATTTTTTTTTACAAATAAAAAATTGGGATTCTAATGAGTTTATTTATGCCGAGTTTAAAGGCTCTCCGGGAATTGGCCCCTATAAGGTCTATCCTGAGGTTGAAAAATATTTAACTCGAAATAAGCAGGCTTTGCTGGGCCAAGGGGTTTTAGAGGTTTATACGCAGATTAAAGAAAAGGCCCAAAACCCTAGCTCAGAGCCAGGGGCCGATGCAGGCCAAGGCATGACTAGCGAATATTATTTTCCGGTCCAAGCACCTGCCCCAGAGTTTCGATAGATTTTTTTAAACTTATAAATAACTCAGGGCTGCCTCCCAAATCGGGATGGTAGATTTTAGAAAGCATTCTCCATGCTGATTTCAGCTCTTTATCAGAAAATGGATTTTTTATTTCAAATTTTTTTTCTGCTAAAAAGTTAATCCGCTCCATAGCCAAAGCTTGTTGATTATTTAGCTGATAGGGCAAGCGTGGTTTAGCTTTTATCTCTTTCGCCTTGACCTGATAAGCCGCTTTTGCCTTAATTGACAGGTCAATCGGCGGAGGGGTTAAGTTTAATAAGGGAGTAAAGGATAACGAATCAAGATCTGTATTGTGTCCAAAGTAAGCATAAGGGGAGGTATGATCCGTTGTAGGGTTACTTCTGCCTGGTCCCTCACTTCTGCTGGCGCCCTCGCGAAGAAGGTCTTTTTTAATTTCTTGTTTAAGAATATCTAAAAAACCTAATAACTGACCCATACTCAGCAAATCGGCTGAGTCCCGAGCTTTTTGGAGTCTAGAAAAGAATTTTGATTGTATGATAAATTCTTTTGGACTTTTGATTGGTCTTAGTTACACTAATGGCAAGTCATAAGACTTATTTTAAAAAGGAGAAACACATGGCAAAAAAGGCCGCTAAGAAAGTTACTAAAAAAGTAGCTACAAAAAAGCCCGCAGCAAAAGCTGCAAAAAAAGTTACTAAAAAAGTTGCAGCAAAAAAACCTGCTGCAAAAAAAGTAGCAACTAAAAGAAAGCCTAACGAAGCTTTCATGAGAAAAATGACTCCCTCTGCAGCACTAGCAGCAATCGTTGGAGCAAGCCCTATCCCTCGCACAGAAGTTACTAAAAAAATATGGGATTATATCAAAAAAAATAAACTACAAGATCAAGTTAATCGACGCATGATTAACGCTGATGAAAAATTAAAAGAGCTTTTTGGTAAAGCCAAAGTAAGCATGTTTGAAATGACTAAAATCGTTTCAGGCCACCTTAAATAATTTTTAGTTTATACGAATAAAATACTAAAGTTTTTAAAAAGTTTAGTATAAAAAGCTAAGATTAATTAAAAAAAACCGCTGTTCAACCAGCGGTTTTTTTTTATTCAGGCAATAGGGTCCGCCGTGTTGCTTTGTACAGTTCACCGTTCATTTATTCTTTTTATCCTTGAGGCACGGCCATCCATGGCCTCTGCAAGCGTTATGCTGTCCTTGCGCTTGAGGCCTCAAGGATAAAAAGAATAAATGAACGGTGAACTCTCCCAAGTTTTTTCTTGCTGAGTTTTTGGGAAATATAAATTGGCAAGGCTTTAGTGTGAAAATAGATAAATACTTGCTAATAAATAGGAACATTTTTTGGATAAAGGCAGGTAACTATTGGGAATATTTTAAACTACTGAGTTATTCTTAAAGTAGTACTATAAGTTCAAGCTCTATGTATTAACAAAAAACTATTCAAACTCTTTCTATTATTCCTATGAATATATTTTTCAGTATATCTCTGGTTTAAATCCAGTTTTAATTTTTTATGATTTTCTATATTTAAATTTGCAAAATTGCAGATAAACTTTAAATGTAGGTTGGAAGCGGTAATAGTAACAGTAATAAAAACAGCAGCAGTAGTAGCAGTAACAGTAACAGTGCAATCTCCTTCTATTATTTCAATCAATTAATCACTTATTTACAAAGTGGCGGTGAATGGCTTTTTCTCTTAAAAATGAGTCATGCGCGCAGGCCTATTTCTAACCCGATAGGGGTAGAAATAGGCTGAGCACATCTGTTCGAATTTTTAAGAGAAGAAAAGCCTTCA
>DYOP01000127.1:0-1565 GCA_020720425.1 Bdellovibrio sp.
TTTCAATCAGTTTAATTTCTTATTACTTTTATCTCTTTTGGTTTATACTTTTTTAGCTCGTTTTTTAGCTCCAAAATTTCTAACTCTAAAGCCTCTATTTTTAACCTATCCGGGCTTTTTTTTGGTGCCGCCTTTACCGCTTTATCAACAAGTTTTGTTGCTTTATTATCGAGCTTTACCGCTGTATCATCAAGTTTTAACGCTTCATTATTGAAGTGTGCAAATAGTGCATTAAGTTTGTTTATCATTTTTTTATCCTTTTGATTTTATAGAAAATATGGCATAATAAGCGAGCAAGCGTTATCATTTCGCACCGCAAATGGCATATTTGGCTCGCTAAAAACCATATTTAAATCCTTGTTTTTATCACTTATGGCGGCTTTTATAAAGTCGCTTTGAAATGCTATCTCAAAAATGGGCGGCGCCTTATCTGTTTTTGTAGTCTTAAACTCATTTGTTTCAAAACTTTGATTAAGTGCATCGGCTGCCTCTATTGTTTCAAATTTAAGGCTATCCGGGCTTATAATTATTTTAATCTCTTTACTTTTAAACTTGTTTAAAATGGTAAGCATTAAATCAGCTCTAATATTTAGGCTTATTTCAGGGCTGCAAGTGGGGATGCGGTTATAGTCTACATATTTACCGTCTATCAATCTTGTGTAAAACCGCTCATTCAAAACCTCCAAAACTAAAAAATCTTTAGTAAAAAATGCTTTTGCTGTATCTAGCTTTAGCGTCTTAAGCACGCTTAAAAACGTGCGGGGTATAATATAATCAAAATCAAGCGGCGCGTATTTTGTCGATATTATTTTGAATATTTTTGTATTTGTTGCGGCAAAAACATCACCGTTAAAATAAACGCCGTTAAGTTCCATTTTAGGGTTATTTTTATCTGCTGCCGGTAATATTTTAAAAAGCGGCTCCATATCAAAATCTTCAAAAGTAAGCGCAACATCTGTTTTAGGGCTTTTTGGATAATCCGCCGGTTCAAAGCCGATAAATTTAGATTTATTTTTTGAAATTTCAATCGTTAGCTCGTTATCTGTAACGGCGAATTTTACCGCTTCATTACCCTTCACGCCCTTAATAACGCTTAATAAATCCGAGGCGTTAGCTGTGGCGCAAAAGTCATCATTTTCAAAAGCTAAGCTAACCTCATAACCAATTTCGTAATTTAAAGCCGTGATTTTTAGGGTGTTATTTTCACACTCTAAAAGAACGTGGCTTGTTATGGCGCTAGTATCTTTGCGCTCCGTGAATTTTATCGCTGTTTGTATCGCTTGAATTAGCTGGGTCATTTTTTTAATCCTTTTTTTTTATGCCAAATTATAGCCAAAAATAAATTCATTGTCAAGCTTTTTTTGAAAATAATTAAAAAACTTTTTTGCGTTTGTTATATATATGTATAGCAAAAAGCATTCCAAAAAATACGCCGTGAAGCCCTTATATATCGGGGTTGACGGGCTTTTATATCTTTTTGACGTATCATCTTTTTTAATATACATAACCAACCTAACTATAAGCTGTAAACATACATAAAATAAGCTAACTCTTTACCCTACGAG
>DYOP01000127.1:1665-2827 GCA_020720425.1 Bdellovibrio sp.
GCTCTGGGGGTATGGGCTTAATACCATCTTGGTGGCTTTAACGATATGGTTTATGGTTGTTTTTGCTTTGGGGTTTGTATTGAGGTTTGTATTTTTGATTGATAATTTTATAGGGTGGAGTACCCCGATAAGCTTAGTTATCAAGGGTGTTGAGTTTTGATATGTAAGGTAATAGTTTTATTTCTACATAACTATGACATAATGTTAAAGTCCCACAAGACAAATCAACATTAAAGGTTTACGATGGCAATTATAACACAGGATGGATTACATCTCATTCAAGAAAAGAACACGGTATTTTGTGACTCAAGAGAATTAGCTCAACAATTTGACAAAAATCATTACAACGTGATTAGAGATATTGAAGATAATATAAGTAAATTTAATAACTCAAAAATGAGTGCTAGAAGCTAAATATAATCAAGGTATTCACTATAAAAGGCATATAATCAAATAAAAGCTTGGCGTTTCGTAATATGACTTCTCTAGGACGGGTGTTTTACCCGTTCAGACATATTATCTTTCCCTGTCGTCGCACGGCTCATTCCACTCAACAGTAAGCTTTTTGCGCTTAAAGTGTGGTTTTGGATTTTGCCCCAACAGGTGGATAAACTCTGCTTGTGATTCAAGTTTAATGCTCACAGGGTTAATTTGCATACCGTCAATAGTTATATTTTCGCTTTGCGTTTCTATTGTCGCTCGAGATACTTTCTCTTCAATAGGTCTGCTTTTGAGGTCATCGGCGAGGGTATATACGTCTTTAAAGTCTTCGATTTGTAACCCATTCCATTTTTCAGGATTTGTGATAATAGAATTTTCTAGGCAAACAAAGAAAAAATCAATGATTGCTGTCGCACCTTTTTTTGAGTTGGCAACCTCTGGTGTTTGTGCAACTTCATCTATTACAAACTGCATTGCGTCTTCTATGCTGATTGGTTCTATCACTATTTTTATCATTTTTTTTTAGCTCTCCTTGTTTTTTTGTGGCTCTGGGTAGATTTTACGGCTCTACCCACTTTTTTTACCGCTCTGAGTACTTTTTCAGCTCTGGCTACTTTTTTCAGCTCTGGCTACTTTTTTCAGCTCTATGTAGTTTTTTGTGGCTCTGGGTACTTTTTTTGAAGTTTCTCTTGCTCCTCCAAAAGCTCCTTTGTGTCTCGGC
>DYOP01000049.1 GCA_020720425.1 Bdellovibrio sp.
ATGCCAAATTGTAATGGCCAATATTCAACTTCAGAAAGTGAGCTTTCTTGTTCAAGAAGCTTAGCAAACTGGCTCCCTGAAGGAAACCTAGCCGATGAGTCTTGAAGATATCGATAGGCCTCGGGGTGACCAGTAATAAGTCCCCCAAGTTTAGGCAAAAGTTTTTGAGAGTACCATTGATATAAAACATCAATAATAGGCCATTTGACCTGTCCAAATTCGAGAACAAGTAACCGCCCACCAGGTTTTAAAACTCGGGTCATCTCGGCAATGGCTTTAACGGGGTCGTTAACATTTCGGATACCAAAAGATATAGTAACAATATCAAATAAATTATCTTCAAAAAAAAGTTGGGTAACATCAGCAACTTTAAAATCAATGGTGTAACCTTTTTGTTTTGATTTTTCAGGGGCAAAGCTAAGCATTTCGGGGCAAAAATCAATTCCGGTAATATGTCCTTTGCCATTTAAGTGCGATTTAAAAGCAATGGCAACATCGCCTGTGCCAGTTGCGCAATCAAGTATAGCCGATTCAGGAGTGGCTAATGACTTTTGAACTAATTTTTTGCGCCATAGGTGATGAATGCCAACAGACAAAACCTGATTGGCCTTATCATAACCGCCAGCGACTTGCGAAAAAAGACTTTTAACTTTATTGGCGTCGGGGGCTTGCCATGAAGAAGGAGAAGAGGTCATTGGCGCTGCTTTCCTATGGCTGTAAGTATTAAATCTAAAGAAGGTAACATGTTACTAAATTCATCAAGCCCTAAGGATTGGCGTCCATCAGAAAGAGCGGATGCGGGATCAGGGTGTATTTCGATAAGCGCGCCATCAAGGCCTGCTGCAGCCGCAGCAAAAACTAAGCGGGCAACATATTCACTATAGCCAACTCCATGTGAGGGGTCGACAATAACAGGGAGGCCCGATTTTTCTTGGGCAATTAGGGCTCCATTTAAATCAAAGGTAAATCGTGAGGAGGTTTCAAATGTGCGGATTCCACGTTCGCATAAAACCACCTGAGTGTTACCATATTTTACTAGATAATCAGAGGCCTTAAGCCACTCATCAACCGTGGCCGAAAGACCACGTTTTAAAATAACCGGTTTTTGGGTTTGAGCGAGCTCTTTAAGAAGGGGGTAATTATACATATTTCTGGCCCCTACTTGAAAGGCTGTTACTTGGGACATCATAAAATCAATATGTCTGGGATCAACTATTTCTGAAATTAAATGAAGCCCTTGATTTTTGGCTGATTCAATTAAGGGGGCGGCTTTTTGGCCTAATCCCTGAAAGGATTCGGGGTTGGTTCTTAGCTTCCAAAGCCCGCCTCTAAGTAACTGAATTTTATTTTTAATGAGTGTTTGATTGATGGCCTCCATTTGGGGGTGGCTCTCGATCGAGCAAGGTCCCGCTATGACTGTAAAATGTGAGCGATCAAAAATTAAAGGGCCAATTTTAGGAGATTTAATATTTTCTATTTTCATGATTACAATTACTCTAGTTAAAGTTAGGCTAGGTTTCTACTGGAAATTTAAAAAAATAACAAGATAAGGTCGTTTGACATGATTAGCTGGGCAGAATTTGGTAAAAATGGGGCTTTTGTTAGACAAGGCCAGGATGTCTATTTTTACTGCAAATTGGCTCAGGTAGAGGAAAGTAAAACATCTCAAGTGCATTTATTTTGGCAATACTTTTTTTCGCCGCCCTTTCAAAACGATCAAGGGCATCAATCAAATTTGGCACACTTAGACAGGGGGCCAGGGCCTATTTTGTCAGTTGGTTTTCAAAATAAATATAAATTAACTGTTCAGGAGGCTTTAGAGTGGTTATCCAATCAAGAGGCTTTATTGACCTCTGAGGATAGGATTATAAAATGGAAAAAGCGAAAAAAAAATATATCTACTCACGTTGAGCTAGCTCAAAATCAATCGAAAGATTTTGAATATCAAGTTGAAGTTATTCAAGAAAAAATAAATAAGGGAGAAATTGATAAAGCCGTTGCCGTCGATTTGACATGGAAGCCATGGAATACAGAAGAGCCATTTGATGAATTTGAAAAGATTAAAATGATCCAAAATGTACTTCACAGTCCCGATTCTGTTTGGCCTTATGGGTTTTGGACAGAAAGTTGCGGGGGGGGGCCATACGGAGTCATTGGAGTAACACCTGAAGTTTTATTTGAACTTAATGACAAAGAATTAGAAACCATGGCATTGGCGGGTACTTCTAAAAACTCAAATGTTGATAAAAATGAGTTAGTTCAGAGTCAGAAAAATTTAAAAGAGCATCATTGGGTTGTAAAAAATCTCAACCAAATGCTCTCTCATTTTGGTAGGGTAACTCAATCAGATATTCAGGTTATAGGGGTTGGGCTTTTAAGCCATTTAAAAACTAATTTTAAAGTAACAGGTGTTTTAGCAACTCCTAAAGATTTAATAAAAGCCCTGCACCCAACGGCCGCACTCGGGGTGTTTCCTAAAGACAGGGGGTATCAGTGGCTAAAGGATATATCCAAAAACTCAGAATATAGAATGGCCTTTGGTGCCCCGATTGCTTTTAATTTAAATGCTACCCATACCCTGTGTTTAGTGCAAATTAGAAACATATATTGGACCAATCAAGGGTGGTGTGTTGGTGCGGGAGCTGGTATTGTTACTGATAGTCAGTTTTTGGATGAGTGGGAAGAAATTCAATTAAAAAAGAAGTTCACTTTAGATCTTATTTTTAAGCCAAGGGGAGTTTAAATTGAATCATCGAAAAGTAAATTCGAAGCTTCAAAAGCTTATATCGAATTCTCAAAAGCCTAAATTGAGTCAGAGAAAGTTAAATTTGAATCGTCATAAGCTTGAATTAAATCCTAAAGTTCAACCTTATTCAAAGCCCGCAGAACAAGAAATTAAATTTGTTTATGAATTGTGTTTTAGAATGGTCAATTTAGGGATAAATAATTGGGTTTTATGTCCGGGAGCTAGAAATGCACTTTTGATTGAAATATTAATAAAATATTTTTCTGTAAAAATATGGACTCATCCCGATGAGCGTTCTGCATCTTTTTTTGCTTTAGGTCTTTGTCATAAACTCAATCAGCCTTGTGGGGTTGTCGTGACATCAGGCACGGCTGTTACTGAATGTTTTTCGGCGGTAGTTGAAGCTTTTTATCAAAACTTACCTCTGTGGATAATTACAGCAGACCGCCCTTTACGATATAAAAACTCAGGAGCCCCTCAAAGTATTGATCAATATAATATATTTAAGGACTATGCTCAATTTATGACACTAGATAGCTTAAGTAAAAGCAAAAAACAAATAAACCCGCTTTTTAAAATAGATCCAAAAAAGCCTGTTCAGCTTAATATTCATCTTGAAGAACCTCAAAGTTTTTTAAAAGAATTAGATAAATTTAGTCTAAAAAACATAAGAAATACTATTGTTGGGCATAAGATTTATGATAATCATAAACTTATATTTGAAGGCGAACAAAAATTAGAAAAAAAATATAAGCATGAGCTTGGAGCTAAACCTGCCTATCGATCTGAGGACATTTACGGTCATAATCAAGATCAAGAACAGGATCAAGATCATGACCATGACCATGACCATGATCATGGTCATGGTTATGGAATTAAGTTTAAACAGGGTCAAAATAAACAAATTGCTTTGGCTATAAAAAAACTAAATAAAATAGTCTCTGATCCTTTGTTTAATCCAATTATTATTATTGGACCTATTGTTTCTGATTTGTATAAAAAACAAGTTGAAAATTTTTTAGAGCATAACTATCAAGGGCTGTTTGTGGCCGAAACCACAGCCTCGATCAAAATCTCTAAACAAACAAAATCAAGACAACTTTTTTGCCCTTCTCAATCACTTGAATATGCCTTTAAGAATAAAATATTTAATTGTGTGATCCGAATTGGTAACACTCCCACTTTGCGTTTTTGGCGTGATTTAGAAGAAAAATATAATTTTGTTGAAGTTGTAAACTTTTCTGAAAATGGTTTTCCGGGGTTATCTCGAAAAACAAAAATAATTAATTTTAATATAAATCAAATTAAAGCTCTTAATATCGGGGGCCCTCGTCCATCTGAAGTCAGTCAGATAACAAGTATTAATAATGAACTTATTAAATTAGATCGTAAGTTGTGGAGAGAAAAAGTAAAATTATATAATAAATACCCGCAATCTGAGTGGGGTTTACTTTATCACCTCAGTCATAAGACTAAAATAGATTATTTATATTTAGGTAATAGCTTACCCGTAAGGCAATGGGATGAGGTTGCCTGTGACTACAGTTACTCAAACGTATGGCACCACAGGGGCGCTAACGGAATTGATGGTCAACTCAGCTCATTTTTAGGTTCTGCATGTTATCAAAAGGGTAACCCAAAACATAACCCAAAACAAATTCTTGGCGTATTTGGTGATTTAACCGCATTTTATGATTTGCAATCTCTTTGGTGGGTAGATCAAATTCAAAATGCAACTCGGCAAATAGGGATTGTTATTATTAATAATCAAGGAGGGCAGATTTTTAGAGAAGTCATGGGTGATAATAAGCTTTATAGCAACGCTCATAAAATTAACTTTAAAAACTGGGCAAGTATGTTTGAGGTTAACTATAAAAGCGTAAGAAGTGTAAATGATTTCAAAAAAATGGCTTCAAGTGGGCCCATTATAATCGAGTTATTTGTTAATGCTAAACAAACGCAAAAGTTGTCTTTAGAACTTAAAAAATTAAATCTATGAATAAAATAAATATTTTTTTAATTTCCGGATTTTTGGGATCAAAAGCAGATTGGGATTTTTTAATTGATCACTTAACAAGCCATTTAATTGCGTTACCTAAAATGATATTTTCTTTTGAATTTCATTTTTTTAACCTTTCTTCAGAGCCCTTTCAAAAATATCATTCAAAAGATGATGTTTTATTAGAGTTAAATCAAAGCATTAACCTTATAAAACAAAATTCAGCTCACTCTATATATGAGAGTACATTAAATATATTTTTAGGCTATTCCTTGGGTGGTCGAATTTTGTTGTCTTTACTTGAGCAGTATCCGAAAAGCTTAAGTGATGATTTGTTGGTTTTTATTTCAACTCACCCAGGACTTACTTCTGATGCGCAAAAGCAGGATCGAATTTTAAGTGATACTCGATGGGCCGATCAATTTTTAAAAAGGCCGATAGATGAAGTGCTAAATCTTTGGAACCAACAAGAGGTGTTTTTTCAAACCAAAAAACCTAAGGGGCAACACAATTTTGATCCACAACAGCTCGCTTGGATTTTAAAAGAATTTTCTTTGGGGTATCAAAATAATCTGCGGCCTTTAATTGAACGCAATAAAAATAAGTTACTTTGGGTTGTAGGTGAAAGAGATAAAAAATTTACGAACTTAGCAAAATCAATTTCAAATTTAGAAAATCAAAGTATTATGATTAAAAACGCAGGACATCGCACCCACCTTGATGGCCCTCAAGAGCTAGCCATAGCTGTGCATCAGTTTTTGTTAAAAAGTTATTCACTAATACCAGTTTTTAAATAAATGATTAATTCAAATTAGGTAATGCCTTCTTAAGTTGAAAAATTTTAAGACAAATTAAATATTTTTTCATTTTAATAGAATTCAAACTGTTAAAAGCGCTATTCTAATTAAATAAGATTATCAAGCCATACGATGGTCGAGGTTAATGTGTGGTCATTGATGAACAGGTAAAGTTCTTTAGAGTTTTGCCGAAGAGAACTTAGGTTCGCATAAATTTATCGTATCGGGAGGGTAAATGAGCTCATATTTTGTAACCGTATCAGGACAAACTTCTGGTCCTTACACGATCGGAGAAATTCACGAAAAAATTAAGCAGGGTGTGTTACCTTTGTCTGAGTATATTTTTGACCCAGTAAAAAATGAGTGGCTCACTTTGCTTGATAGTAATATGGTAAATCCTGAATATAAAAAAATGGATATTCCAACGGGTGGGGTAACTAAACCCAACCCCAATTCAACAGCTAGTGATAAGTGGAATGAGCTTGAGTGGTATTTATTTAAAGATAATAATCAAATGGGGCCCTACACATATATTGAAGTCGTCAAGATGCTTCAAGAAAAAATGATTTTTGATTTCGATTACGTTTGGGCAAGCGAACTTGATACTTGGACAAAAATTTATGAGTGTCCTGCATTTTCTGCCGAACAAATAAAAAAAATGGCTCAATCTGTTGACCCCTCAATTAAATCTGTTTTTTATCGAAGGCAGTTTTTAAGGGCTCAGTATGAAGTGTCATTATTTGTCCACAATCAAAAAAAATTATGGAAAGGTAAAACATTTGAAATTAGCGCGGGTGGCTGCGGGTTTAAAATTGAGTCAAATGAAGTTAAACCGGGTGATCAAATTATTATGCACTTTTCTCATGGAGATAAGACTTTGCCGCCATTTAATGCATTATGCTTGGTAGTTAGTAAATCTCCTGTTACTGAAAAAGGCAAATCATGGACTCGGTATGGGGTTAAATTTGAAGCATTAAATAAAGATATTCAATTGAATATACGAAACTATACCGAAAAAGCGGCCTAGTTGTATAAATATAATTTGTTAATTTTAGGCTCATTAGAAAGTCAAATATAGTAAAGACAATTGAAAGAATCGTTAACAGGAGGTTTGTTATAGTGAAAAAACTAATACTAAATACGCTACTTCTTTCATCGGTTTTTAGTTGTTCGAGCGCAGTTTTTGACGTGCCACCTGAGGTTGAAGATTTTTCGGCCGAAGTGACCTACAATAATAAAGTTGATATTTTATTTATGATTGATAACTCATCATCAATGGGCCTTTATCAGCAACGTTTAGCCAATCAGGTAGAATTGCTACTTAACAGTCTTAATTCAAAAGGTTTAGATTATCAAATGGCCGTTGTTTCGTCAGATATGCGTCCTGGGGGGAGCGGCGGTAAGCTTATTGGCTCACCAGCGGTATTAACTCAGGCCACACCTAATTTATTATCTTTATTAAAAGAAAGATTTTCATTGGGGCAAGGTGGATCAGATTTAGAAAGTGGCTTGGGCTCTATTAAAGACGGCCTCGAAAAATTTGGAGTGAGTAGCGGATTTTTAAGACAAGATGCAATTTTGGCTTTAGTCGCATTAACTAATGAAGATGATTATAGTTTGGGTGATGTTTCAGATTATAAATTATTTTTTGATGAACTTAAACCCTCTGTCCCAGGCTTTGCTCAAGGATGGTTATTTAATTTTATAGGCGTAGTATCGATCGATGGTCAGTGTAAAACAACTGCTGAATTTAAAGAAGCAGGCTTAAGATATATGGAGCTAGCTGATATTTCAGGTGGCGGAAAAAATTCAGTCTGTGAATCTGATTTAGGTACGGCTGTATCAAATCTTGAGCATAAAATTGTCCAAGTCTTATCGGAGTTTAAATTAAATAATGAGCCTGATATCAATTCAATTAAGGTCTATTTAAACAATGTCCTTGTTCCTCAAAGTGATAGTAATGGTTGGACTTATCAAGGCTCAAGGCAAAGTATTGTTTTTCATGGAAAATATTTGCCAGGAGCCTTTGATAAAATTCGAGTCGACTTTGACCCCTCAGGCGGAAATTAAAACTCTTATTTAGACAATAAAGAACTGTTACTTTTTTTATAGGGGTAGTGATTATTTATTAATTGATTAACACCATCTTTATTATCTTGTTACTCGTTTGAATTAACTTTTCCGATAAAGCAACTAATAAAGCTTTTGGCTTTAGATTGCATAGCCGCAAGTCCCTCCTGAGTATTAATAAGGGGGTAACCTAAGTTCTTTAGTTTTTCGATAGCTTTTTGGATTAGTATATCACCCTCTAAAGGGGTATTAAACCTCACTGAGCTTGATGATGGATCAACTTCAATGTTATTTAAAGAAATTTCTTGTAACGACTTAGTTATAGTTCGTGCGCAACCGCTGCATTTAATATTCTGCACGATAAGTATAGTTGAATTATTTTCTGTTAAAATTCCCAATTGGCTGTTCATATGTTACCTCCATTTACTAGCTTCCACCTTACCACAATGGTAAGGTCAAGAGAATTAATTTTATTAAAAGTAAAAATAGAATACTCAATTTTTTACGATTGACGAGGGTGGCATATCAATATCTTATTTAAATAATATGAATATTAATGAGGCTTCTAAAAAATCGGGATTAAATCCTAAAATGATTCGATATTATGAGAAAAGGGGAATAATGCCCAAAGCGAAACGTTCGACAAATGGTTACCGAGTATATTTTACTGAGGATATACAAACATTGCGTTTTATAAAAAGGGCCAGAAGCTTAGACTTTTCTTTAAGTGAAATTAAAAAATTAGTATATCTTTTACATAATAAGGTGCGGTCAAGTCGGGACGTAAAGAGCTTGGTTTTGAAGCATATCACTGAAATTAATTTTAAAATTAAAGCTTATAAAAGTTTAAAAAAAGATCTATCTCAATTGGCTGAGAGCTGTCTGGGGAATGATAACTCTCAGTGCGCTATTTTAGATAAGTTATCAAGCTCTTAGGTGTTTTATTTATAATTTTAATGAAGGGCATAAATATGATTAATCAAATTATTCGTTTATCTCTTACACACAGATTTTTTGTTCTTTCAGTAGGAATTTCGATCATGGTTTATGGGCTTTTCATCGTTGGTAAAATGCCAATTGATGTATTTCCGGACCTTAATCGTCCAACTGTAAATATCATGACTGAGGCTCGTGGAATGGCTCCAGAGGAAGTTGAGACTCTAGTTACACTTCCTTTGGAAACGGTATTAAATGGTCTACCTGGTGTCGAAAGAGTTCGCTCATCAACAGGCATTGGACTTTCTATTATTTATGTTGAGTTTGCATGGGACACAGATATTTATAGAAATAGACAGCTAGTTTCTGAAAAGCTTCAACTAGCTAAAGAAAAACTTCCAGATGGCGTGACTCCTGTTATGGGACCAATATCTTCAATTATGGGAGAAATTCAACTTATTGGATTGTCGTCAACTCACCCGACAGTGGGCCCCCTTGAGCTTCGATCCTTTGCTGATTGGACCGTTAGACCAAGGTTACTCTCGATTTCGGGTGTCTCCCAAGTTATCGCAATAGGAGGGGGTGTAAAGCAATATCAAATATTACTATCAGCAGAGAAACTTCAGATATACCAACTTTCGTTAGAAGAAGTTGAAAAGGCATTATCAAAAATTAGCCTTAATACTACGGGTGGCTTTATTGATATAGAGAACAAAGAATTTTTAATTCGCAATATTGGATCAATAAAATCAGAAAGTGATATTTTAAATTCGGTTGTAGGTATTCATTTAGGTCGTTCAATTTTTGTAAAGGATATTGCTGAAGTTAAGTTAGGTCCACAAATCAAAAGGGGAGATAGTAGTGTTGATGGAAACTCGGCCGTAATTTTAAGTATTCAAAAGCAACCAGGAGCTAATACTGTCGAGCTAACAAAAAATATAGATTTAGTTCTGGTTGAGCTCGAAAAATCCCTTCCTAAAGGTGCAAAGTTTCATAAAGATCTTTTTAGACAGGGTGATTTTATTCAGTCAGCTGTTGACAATGTTAAGGAGGCTCTTAGAGATGGTACGATACTGGTCTTTATCGTTCTATTTGTTTTTCTTATGAGCATCAAGACTACGGCTATTACATTGATTGCAATACCATTGTCATTGTTAGGAACAGTTATTGTATTCTACTATTTTGGTCTCTCTGTAAACACGATGACACTAGGAGGGTTGGCAGTAGCTATTGGTGAGCTTGTTGATGATGCCATCGTAGATGTTGAAAATATTTTTCGACGACTTAAAGAAAATAGAGCTTTGGCTGAACCCTTTTCAACACTTCAAGTAGTTTATAGTGCCTCTTCAGAAGTCAGAAATTCAATTGTTTTAGCTACAATTATTGTAGTGCTTGTTTTTTTACCTTTATTTTATATGAGCGGAATTGAGGGGCGCTTGTTTGTTCCCCTTGGATTGGCATATATTGTTTCATTAATAGCCTCACTATTTGTTTCATTAACAGTTACACCTGTACTTTGTTCTTTTTTGTTGGGTAATGATAAATTTGTTGAGAGAGTAGATGGAAAGCTTGTTAGAGTTTTAAAAACTTGGGACCGAAAACTTTTATCTAAAGCGCTTGATCATACGAATATTGTTTTTTTAGTTTCAATTGCACTGTTTATCGGAGCCTTAGGTTTGATACCGTTTATGGGTCGTGATTTTCTTCCGAAATTTAACGAAGGAACAGCAACAGTTGGTGTCATTGCGGAACCAGGAATTTCGTTAGAAGAATCTAATAAGTTAGGACAACAAATTGAAAAATTACTTCTTTCTATTCCAGAGGTAAAGTCAGTTGCTCGCAGAACAGGACGGGCAGAGCTTGATGAGCACGCAGAAGGGGTTCATTCGTCAGAAATAGATGTTGATTTTAAGACTGAAGGTCGTCCGCGGGAGATTGTTCTAAAAGAAATGCGGGAAAAGTTTAATTTGGTTCCAGGTGTGTACATTAATATTGGTCAGCCTATTTCACATCGTCTTGATCATTTACTTTCGGGTGTTCGCGCGCAAATTGTCATTAAACTTTTTGGACCGGATTTGAATACTCTTCGAGGAAAGGCTTCAGAAATTTATAAGGCAGTTGAAGGTACACAAGGTCTTGTGGATCTTCAAGTTGAGCAGCAGGTGCTAATTCCTCAGGTTAAGATTCAACTTTTGCGTGAGGAGGCCGGAGTTTATGGGATTATCGCAGGGGAGTTGTCAGAAACCCTAGAAAAAGCACTTAATGGTGAAGTGATTGCGCAAGTTCTTGATCAACAAAAAATTATTGATGTGTATATGAGATTTGATGATCAATCTCGAGCTAACTTAGAACTAATTAAAAAGACAACTCTTAAGATTATGCCAGACGGTAGAAAGGTTACTCTTGAAAAGATAGCTGATATCTATGAATCGCAGGGGCCAAATCAAATCAATCATGAAAATACTCAACGCAGAATTGTAGTTTCTGCAAACTCATCAGATCGAAGCCTAGAAGGCCTTGTTCAAGAAATTCAAACACGTATTCAAAAAGAGGTAGAAATTCCTGAAGGTTATTTTATACGGTTTGGAGGTCAATTTGAAAGTCAAAAAGCAGCAAGTCGTTTGATATTTATTTTGGGGATATTATCATTGGTAGGAATTTTTATAGTTCTATATGTGCATTTTAAGTCGCCATTTATCGCCATTCAAATTATGCTAAATATTCCTATGGCACTTATAGGAAGCCTAATTGCGATTTACTTTTCTGATCGGACTTTTTCGATTGCGACAATGGTAGCATTTGTTACTTTGTGTGGTATTGCTAGTCGTAATGGAATTATGATGATTTCTCATTATTTACATCTTATGAAATATGAAAAAGAAGAGTTTACAAAGGAAATGGTAATTCGAGGATCATCAGAACGACTGATTCCTGTATTGATGACGGCACTGACAGCCGTTCTTGGCTTACTACCCTTAGTCCTATCAAAGGGAGATCCTGGAAAAGAAATTTTACATCCTGTTGCAGTTGTAATAGTGGGTGGACTTATAAGTTCAACATTATTAGATATGTTTGTTACCCCAGCTGTATTTTATAAGTTTGGAAAAAAAACAGCCGAGAAGTATATTAACTATAAAAAACCAGAACTTAAACTAACAAACTTGTTATAAGGCAAGTTTATTACACCAATAGGAGAACCAATGAATAAATTGTTTATTTTTACGGCCTTAATTTTATCTTTCCAAATGTCTCGAGCTCACGAGGGGCACGATAAATTACCAAGCGCTCAAATCTCAAAAATGGTACCTCCGGGGCAGGTTAAAATGACTCCGCATTTATTTGTTGAAGTCAAAGAAGAAAAAGGAACTGTTAAAGTTTTAGTTTTTGATCACGACAAAAAGGATATTCCAACCAAGGAAGTGGTAATTGCAGCTTTCATAAAGTTTCCTAGAGGATCCAAGTCTGAAAAAGTTAATTTTTATCCGGTTGACAATATGTTTGAAGCTAAAATCGATGCTAAAAATACTCATCGTTATATTTTAAATATGACGGTTTCCTATGGCGGAAAATCTGAAAAAATGACTTTCAATATTGAGCCGCAATAGAAGATAAGGAAATAATTTATGGGGTGTTTTTTAAAAAAAATATATTTTACTTTTTTTGGATTATTTATTTTAGGTACAACTATAGGCATAAATGTTTTTGCTAATCATTCCAATGAAGGATCTTTTACTTTACAACAGCTTTTAAATGAGGCGGAAGAAGGAAGCTTAGAAATTAAAGAAACTGAGAATGTTTACAAATCAATAGAGTTTGAGCATAACTCAAAATTAGGGCTAATGATGCCTGAACTTTTAATTGAAGGAGCATTATTATCAACAAAGTATGAAGACGAAAGTGCCTCGGGAAATTCAATATATGGTAAGGCTAAATGGAACCTTTATCGTGGGGGAAAAGATATAAATCAGATTGATAAATCACAGTTTAATAGTCGTTTAGCTAAAGTTCGCCTAGAAGCTGTAAAAGCAAAGGTGTACAGAGATGTATTTCGAAGTTACTACGAGTTATTATTTTTACTTGAAAGCTTTGATTTAAAAAGAAATGCAATTGAAATGAACCAAGAGCAGATGACTCTTGGAAAGGTAAAAAAAAATTCTGGATTTACATCAAGTGTTGATGTAATCGAATTTGAACTAAGAGAGGCAACGCTGAGTTCTGATTTAAAAATGCTCACACAGCAGATTGCTGAAAAATCGAAAGAGCTTTCAATTATTTTAGGGCGAAATAATTCTGATTTCTCTAATTTAGTAAAGGGACATTTAATAAGAGATACTACAATGGAATTAACTAAAGGAGAAGTTATCGAGCATTTGCGAGAAAAGAATGTTACTCTTGCAGCTGTTCAAACTGAAATCCAGATAAGTGAGAAGAATGTAGAAATTGTTAAATCTAACTTTTTACCATCTGTTGACTTTGAAGCTGCTTACGGAAAGTTGTCTAGTGAAGAGCGAATATTTAATGGAAATGATAATTACATGTTTGCCCTTAAAATTTCAGTTCCAATATTTTCTGGGTTTGAAACATTGAACCAGGTCAAATCAGCTCAATTTAGATTGTTGGCTGCAAAGGCTGTGGCTACTAGGCAATATTTATCTGTAGCTGCTGAGGTAGAAAATGAATTTTTAAAACTTTCAATTTTAAATGATCGACTTAACATAGAAGAAAAAAACCTTTCAAAAGCAGAAGAGTATTATAAAATCACTTTAGGTGAATATCGTCGTGGAATTAAAAATTCTCCTGATATGGTTGGAGCATCAGAGCGCCTTCTTCTGGTTAAAATTAGAAATCTTGAATACCGCAAAGAATATTACCTTGCCAAATTAAAGGTTTATGAGTTTATCAGCAGTTATCCCAATAGGTATGCTACTTACGATGCGTCTGGCTTGCCACATTAAATCAGTTTTAGGGCGAATATGGCGTTTATATTGCAGTAACTCTTTATATGAAATATATTGAGTTTGGTTTTGCAAAAACGTTTATACTTTTGACAAGTGTCTACTGTTTTTCGCTCGCCACTGTCGCAACCCCTCATAAGTACCAAAACGGAAATGATCTTATGTTAGCTAACCTTGAGTTAGCTAAGCAAGAAAATGGATTTTTTATTGATGTGCCTATTGACTATCAATTCCCTGAAAAAGGTAACACATCAATTTATGCCTATTTTTATCGAAATTATAACCCTAGCCTTCCAACATTAGCTTTTTTTATGGGTGGCCCTGGGCAATCTTCTCATAATTTAAGTGATGGTTTAAAAAGATATGTTGAGCAAACAGAATATAATGTATTAATTTTTGATCAGAGAGGGATTGCTTTTTCAAGACCTAATAGTGTGCAATTATGGGAATCAAGTGATTTTTATAGTTCCAAAAATACCGCTCAAGATTTAAATGAAATTAGAGAAAAATTAAATATTAAACAACTATCAGTTTATGGCGTGTCATATGGGACTGTGGCGGCAACAATATATGCTCATTTGTTTCCAGATAGTACGCGCTCCCTTATTCTTGAGGGAGCTGTATTTGACGGAGTTGATGAGAGATTATCTAAAGATAATTTTATGTTAAATATAATCCAAAAGTTTTATGACAATCTGTCAACACAGGTGAAAGATAAATTGGCCCGAGTATCTAATGATATTATTGTGAGTAAAAGATGGTTTCCACAATTAGTAGAAGCGTATTTAACAGCCTCAGGCTCCTATGATTTTAAAGTATTAAGTGAACTATTTATTCGGGCTTCTGCGGTATCTGATCAAATGTTTCAAAGTGAATTTTTAAAGCTGCATTCTCAATTATTTTCGAGTAATAAAAATGTTAAAAATAATTTAGACGAATCATTGGTAAATTTTATGTTATTAGTTAAAGAATTTGGGGCTTCGCAGGTTGGCGGGCTTTATGACCTGGAGCTTTATAAAGGGCGAGTGCAAAAAAAAGAAAAAGGTAAACAAAATATCTATTTTTCATTTGCTCTTGATTATGGTTTAAAAGTTAATCAACCAAGCACATTTCGAGCAGATCAATATCCTGTTAAAGTTCCTACTTATTATTTATCAGGCACACGAGATGGTGCTGCAATTACCCCTTGGGCGATGCTTCACTGGAAGCTTGTTCCACAGGATAAGGCGACTTTAGTGCTTCTTCGGGGCGGAGGACATAGCGTGACAGGCCTTGTTCATCGAAGTCAAAAAGCGGATGGTTTTGAGCAAAGTGAACTGTATTATAGAAATATTTTTTTGAAAATGGTTAATGCACAAGCTATTTCTGAAAATGATCTTAGTAAACTTAATAGCAAAGGATCTTTAAAGTTTGTTATGACGACTAAAAATAATTCTTTAAATGGGGTTCAAAACTATAATCAAAAAACGAATGAAAGATATTCAGTGATTAAAAAATGCAGCGCCATTTGGTAAGCGTATTAAATCAAGCTACCTAAGCAAGTAGCGAATTGAAATTTAATAATTATATTTTTTAAACTTCAGAAAATTTTACATGACATCATAAAGCTATGTATTCTGCTTGTGTTCAAAATCGTATTCTGACATATTGACCAATTCAATACTTATAACTACATTGCCCGAACAAACAACAAATACCCTGGGAGGTAAATATGAACTCAAAACAAATTTCAAAAGCAATTCTTGCCGCAGCTTTTTTAACCGGAACAACAAGTTATGCTGACTCTTTGCTTAGGATGGCTACAGTAAAAGTTGCTGTATACAAGTCATCTATAGAAAAAAAGACAGGTCAATACACTCAAAAAATCGATTTGGTTTGTCAAAAAGAAAGTCAGATCCCGGTCATTGATTATACGACTAATGAAGTCCTTGAAATTAAAGATCAAGGAGCGATTGAGTGCTTGTCTGATTTTAAGGGGCAAAAAGTAAGTATTACTACAACAGCAAAGTTAGGGTATGATGAGGGAAATAAACGATTGCCATGGACCAATGGTGTTTCAACTAAGCTGAAAGGATTTCTTGCATATTCTATTATTAGACCTGTCGGTCAAACAATAATTGATGAAAATTTAATTCCCAGAGCAATTTTTAACTCAAACTACTCTATGGATTTATCTATTAAAGAGCTTGGTCTAACTTTGATTCCTGAAGCACATAGTATTTTTTGTCTTTTTAACACGTGTGAAAATAAAGATGAATATTTTTATACAGAATTATACATAGAGGATAAGGCGCAATAATGAAATCTCCCCTCTTCTCTTTAATCTTGGTAACCACATTTGTGTGGTTCCCTTTTCAATCACAAGGGATCTCAAGAGTTGGCAATGGAGGTCTCAAAAGTATAGTTAATGGGTACTCAATAACTGTGCCCCGGGACTATATAAACATTCAATTGCTCCCTTCCGAAAATGCTCGAATGTTTCATGAAAGGCAGTTTTTTGCCAAGACCCCATCAATTGAACTTAGAAATTTTGTAGGTGAATTTCCGGAGCTAGCTTTAAAGGATAAAAATGAAATTTGGCAATATCTTGCAGATAGAAATTGGTCTTTAATTCCGAATAATAATTTTTGCGGTCAAATATTATATCAAGAAACTGAAACAACAATGGCTTATATATTAGTTTGGGGCCAATCAAAAGGATATGTATTAATAGCCAATAAAGCCAGTCAATCTCGTGTTTATCTAGAAGAAATTATTAAGAGCACAATTCTTGAAAAAGGAGCATGCGAGTGATGATAAAAGAACTAGATCCTCGATCTCCCCCGTTGATACAAAACTTTGTAAATTACAGAGATTTTTTGCGTGAGTTTTATTTTCACAAAAAGTCTCTTCGATCAGGATTTTCATTTAGGCAGTTTGCTTCTATGTGTAAATTAAAAAGTCCTAATTATCTTCAACTTGTAATGAACGGTAGTCGCAATTTATCAGAGGAGTCAGCCATTGGTGTTGCTTCTGCAATGAGGCTAAATGTAAATGAGAAAAAATATTTTTTAGCTCTCGTTCGCATTGAAAACGCAAAAACTGATGTTGAAATGAGTTTGGCTAAGAGGGAGGGATTATCTTCGTTAAAAAAAATAGTATCAAAAGAGATTCAAAAATCATCTGATCAAATTCTAAATAAATGGCATCATCTTGTTATTAGAGAACTTGTCTTTCTTCCTGATTTTGAGCCATCTTCGGAGTATGTTGTATCTTCACTAAAAAATGCATTAAGTATTAAAGAGGCCCAAGAGTCTTTAGATTTTTTAATTAAATCCGGAAGCATCAGATTTAATGGCCTAAAATGGTATGTTGATGATTCGGTTGTTGATACGGGAGATGATATTTTTTTACATACAAAAATGCAAAAGTATCATGCAGATGTTTTGCGTTTTTGGGTAACAAACTTAGA
>DYOP01000128.1 GCA_020720425.1 Bdellovibrio sp.
ATATGATGGGCTGTAATTTTTGAGCCATCAGAAAATTTCATTTGTTTCAAATGAAATGTGTAAATTGTTTTATTCTCTGAAACCTCCCAATGGTCAACGAGGTCAGGCTGCACAGCGCTGTCTGGCGTATATCTAAAAAGTTTAGAATAAAGCTGACTAACAACCGTCATAGAGTACATATCTTCAATTTTTTGTGGATCAAGTTGAATTTGCTTCACGGGGAAGGCTATTCTAAGCTCTTCTGTAGATTTTGCATTTGAGTTTAAAGTTAAGCTTGTAATAAATAATCCAATCGTTAAGAGTTTCATCTATGTGCCTTTTTTTGCTTGTACCTATGAAGTCCTAAAAAAACTAAAACGAGAAGGCAAATTATTGTTCGCAGGACCAACTCTGTTTTCAAATCAAACAACTTTGTTATATAGCCACCCAACAGTTCCCCGATTGAAAGGGTAAAGGCCACAGCTAAACCTCTTGCCGCCATTGTTGCGCCAATGGCGTCTTTATGTGTTTTCGTTTGAATTTCAACAGTATATTTATGGTATAAAATCCAATATCCCATATATGTGATAAAATAACTTACAAACATCCAATTAGAATTAAAGCTGATTGTTAAAAGAAAATATCCCAAAAATAAGATTAGCCAATACGAAATAGTGCGTGATCGTAGCGCGGAATTATGCGCAAAAAATGAGCTCAGCCAAATACAACTGCCAAAAATAATATTAAAATAAATGACATAATTGGAGTTTCCATTGCTTAGTTTTACCATAAGTAAAATTGTCCCGCTGACAGCAAGGGCTAGTAGTTGGTCTTGTAAGAAAACGAATCTGTGAACTTTGATTAAGTTTTTCATTGATTCAATAATATTTATTTTAGAGATATTGTTTTTTTCCGCGGCATCTAAACTTCGCGGTAAACGAACTGCAGAGTAGCCGCCAATAAGAAAAGATATGCCATCAATCATAATGGCCAAGACCAAGTTTCCAGAGGCTAACAGGGGAATCGCGGCCAACGATGATAAAATATGAGCCCCTTGAGTGACTTTGTTTAGCCAGATTATAAAGCTGGCCTCGCGAGACTCGCTTTCATTTGATAAAAGCTTAATAAGTCGATTTCGGCTTGAACTTTGTACACCAACGGTAAGTGCTCTGGTACCTACAAAAAAACCAAATAACCACAAACCAAAAACCTCTCGATAGATCCAAGAGCTGATCAGCCCAACCGACGATAAAGCGGCCAAAAACTCAGTTATAAAAATAACTCGTTGAGAATTAAATCTATCAATTTTGGGTCCAAAAACTGCTGTTGCGATTATTCCTGAAAAACGATGAATTCCAATGATAATTCCAATAATTACAGAAGAATAGCCATAGGCTATAAAAAAAGCAGGGACAGACATTACAAAAAGAAGACTGCCAAATGAGGTAATGAATGTTCCGATATAAAAAAAGACAGTGGAAAAGTTACTTAGCACAAAGTTCCTCATTGAGAATTGTTCAATTAGATGATACACAGAGTCTTACTTTTTTACAACATCCAACGTCACTTTTGATGTCTAAATAGGAGATTTTATGAGCTTAGTGATAGAAGAAATTGATTTAGAACAGTTAGAAAACGAAGTTGAAGTAGTTAGCCACGGCAGTTCTTCTTGCTAGATGATAGATAGCAGCCAGCGAGGTGACCTTCACAACTTCAATAGAGCTGTTAAATCGCACCTGACGACTGACTCTGTTGCAGTTTTTAACAAGCCCCGATCTGTTTTTTGGGAACTCTATTTTTTTGGTGCAAAATCTCCACTTAAATATCTTTTTACAAACACAGGTATAAAAATGGACTTGGTGCTAAGCGCCTCACGTGGTCCATTTGATAATGATATTTTTTCTATTAATCTATCGAATAGAGAGATTGAGCTAAAAGATTTTTTCTTATTTGGGCAGCTACTTGCCTATAGTTATTATTTTGGTCTTCAGGACCTTCATAAAGATAATCTCTTAATCTCACCAACAGGAATTCAGATTATTGACGTCGAACAGGCGTTTTCTGAATTGTTATTGCCGAACCAGACTCTCTTACTTCCTGTAAGTAAAGAAGCGACCTGGAGTGGAGGTCTTAATGCGCTTACATCTACAACTATCGACAACTTATCCAAAGACCAAGCTAAAGAACTTATAAATGGTTTTGTTCAGTTAACTGAATTTTTTCTTAAAAATTTAGAAAACATAAAGTTGATCATATTAGAATCTTTGCCAGAATTTAAAAAGCAACCATTACGTGTTTTTTTTCGGGGTACTCGTGAGTACGTAGAAGAGCTTTCTGGAAAAAATAAAATAAATAATTTATTTGGCGCGGAAAATACTCAGCTTTTGAGAGGGGATGTTCCTTATTTTTTTATGTTTTTAAATAAAAAACATGTTTATAATTACACATCAGAGCGTTGGGATATTAAAGCTGTTGATGTGCCAGACGAGTTTCTTAAATTTATTGACTTCTGCGCCAAAGACCCGATTTCTTTATTAGAGAAATCAAAAGTTGAATTGAGATTTGCAAGAGGACTGCTTTACCTCTCAAAAAAAATGAATATATTAAACAATGAGGATCTGATTTGGAGCTCATGTGCCGTTACTCGAAGCAAAGAGTCTTTAATTTTTAATGGCTTCGGGTTAAATATGAAAAGCAAAGTCTAATGAAGGCCGTTTCGATCTTCTCCCTATATGTCAGGAACTGACTATTACCCACAAATATCGGTTCTTATATTTACACGTCGCGCGATTATATTTATAGACCTTATCTTGATACCATCAGGCTTTCTCAAGG
>DYOP01000129.1 GCA_020720425.1 Bdellovibrio sp.
AAAGCGTATGGTCTCCTTGTTTGGACCCGGGTTCGACTCCCGGCAGCTCCACCAGACGGTAAAACAAATTACTTTAAAAAAGCCCAATGTACTGATACATTGGGCTTTTTGTTTTTAGTTTGACTTTGGATGATAAAAATCCTATGGTGTTTATGTGGAATGGCTGATAAAAACAATAGCCGATAAAAAGAAAATGGGTGATTGAGTTTTTAGGTGGTCAATTTGACCGGAATTTGCAATTGAGTCCATACCACATTTTAAATATCTCCATCAAAACACTATTGGTTATTCGTAAAAAATAGTCTCAAAATCACATAAATATCAATTTTATTATTCATATTTGTAAAATAATTACAAATACAAACACTAAAATGGTACTTGAGATACGAATAAGCAATTTTTTCTCCATTAAAGATGAAATATTGCTTGACTTTAGGGCAGCTAACATTAAATCGGCCAATGCTAAGTCACTCGAAAAAAATATCTTTAGTGATGGTAAAACAAGCATATTAAAATCGATAGCCATATATGGGGCTAATGCTTCAGGTAAAAGCAACATTATTAAAGCCATTCGTTTTTGCAATGCCATGGTGTTCGAATCGCATTTGCATAATCAGGATACGGTTTATAATTTCCATCCCTTTAAGTTTAGTGGCAACGATAATAAACCAAGTACTTATTTCATCCGTTTTGTCAGTAATGATATCGAGTATGAATACTCTTTCTCGCTTACACGGTATAAAATTATAACCGAGAGTTTGTATTTCTACCCTAAAGGACGGATAAAAGAGATTTTTACCCGCGATGAACGGTTAGGTAAAACCAAGAAAGAAAAGTACAGCTTTGGCGACCAAATAAAGAGGCCGATGGATGTTTCTGAGAATACTTCGGAGAAAACGCTGTACATTTCCAGGGCAAGCCAAATGGACCGGGAAATCGGAAAGGAAGTTTTTAATTACTTTCATAGTCAGTTTATACTCGATTATATTGGTTTTGGGGCTTCATCCATCGAAAAACTATCACTACAGAACAAACATCAACTCATTGATGCCATTAAAATAGCGGATAGTGATATTGTTGATGTAAAAATAAAAGTACTTAAAAAGTTGGGGAAACACTACAAAGCCGATGCAAAAACCATGACCCTTACGGTTGAAGAAGCGGTTCAGGATTACCTCGAAATTAAAACCTATCATAAGGCGGCACCTAGTGTTCCTTTTGATTTTTTGACAGAAGAATCACAAGGTACCATTAAGTTGTTTTTTATAATGCTTACCATTTTGGACGTAGTAAAGCATAACAAGGTTTTGCTAATTGATGAAATTGAGGATAGCTTGCATCCTAAAATCATTGAATATATTTTTAATATTTTTAGGGCTAGTGAAAAGGCACAACTCATTTGCACCACCCATAATACGAAGTTTTTAGATTTAAAGAAATTCAGAAAGGATCAAATCTATTTTACCAATAAAAAGCCCGATAGTTCGACCGATCTTTATTCCTTGTTTGATTACAGTGATTTTAGGGACACCATGGATTTGGAAAAGGCTTACTTGCAAGGCCGATTTGATGCTGTGCCATATATAAACGATTCACCGGAGACTTTAAAATCGTTAATAAATGAGTAAACGCGCATCATCGAGAGGAAAGAAAATAAATCCACATTTTTGGGTTTTTTGTGAAGGAGAAACTGAGGAAGCTTATGTTGCTTTTTTACGCTCCTATTATCGGATTCCTATCGAAATAGTGACCAGAGTTGTTGGCAACCGGATTACCAAAAAGTATATCAATCATTACAAAGAAGCAAGGAACACTCATCCTAAAGATAGAGACTTTTTAATGTATGATGCTGATGTGCCGGACACCCTTGAAAAGCTAAAAGAAATTGATAAGGCAATTTTAATTGCTTCCAACCCATGCATTGAGCTATGGTTTCTTTTGCATTATAAAAATATAACCACTCCCATTTCCGGTAAAGAGTGCATACATGAATTGTGTAATCGAAACAGAAATCGTTATGCAAAAGGAGTGCTTGATGAAATGCTTAAATCAAATCTTATTGAGAACCAAAATACTGCCTGCAAAAGAGCCAAAACATTTGTTAATTTCAAGAATCCTTCATCGAACATGTATGTTTTTATTGAGGAGATTGAAAAAGCAAAAAAGCAATAAAACGATTGGCTATTATTTCGTTGGGTAAGATGGGGTAACATGAATTTTAATCATCATACCCACCTCAAAGTCATATTGGATAATATATACAAGGTTTTGGGTAAGATGGGTAGGCAAAAAGTGTGAATTATTTTTTTCAATAGCACTAAAAAATGGAGTTAGAAAGTATCATTTGAGTTACCTATTAGGTAACCTTTAAGAATGTTAAAAATTGGAAGCCTTTAAACAAAGGGATGTATAGATAGAGTTCAAGACCCGGCAGCTCCACCAGACGGTAAAACAAATTACTTTAAAAAAGCCCAATGTACTGATACATTGGGCTTTTTGTTTTTAGTTTGACTTTGGATGATAAAAATCCTATGGTGTTTATGTGGAATGGCTGATAAAAACAATAGCCGATAAAAAGAAAATGGGTGATTGAGTTTTTAGGTGGTCAATTTGACCGGAATTTGCAATTGAGTCCATACCACATTTTAAATATCTCCATCAAAACACTATTGGTTATTCGTAAAAAATAGTCTTACCCATATTGAGCGATTTGCTACCACAGATCTGCTCAATCGACTGAACAATAAAGGGATTAGTTGCTTTAACCCGCTTTATTCATACCTGAGCACAGCGAAAGGTGTGAATGTGCGAT
>DYOP01000050.1:0-14580 GCA_020720425.1 Bdellovibrio sp.
GAATCGACGTTTATACCAACTCGATTCTAGAGGGCAAAGTCTTATGATTTATTATCTAACTCAAAAAAATAACCCAAATAAGCACCCTTTAATTCAAGACGATTACCCTTGGCAGATATCTAGCACACCTTCTGAAGGGTGGATTGCGGTAACAGATGAACAGTATCAAACAATGATAAATAGTTTTGATTTATCAGAATATAATAAAAGCGTTACCCTCTCACAAGAGCAAATAGAAGAGGGGCTACAACTAAAAAGCGCAGCGTATACAGGCCCGGGTAACATGATTGCAGATACTCTAGAAAAAAAGATATGGGCACGTAACACATATTTAAAATCCACAGGCCAAGAATTAACACTCCAAGAAATGGCAGCACTTCTAAATGTTAGCGTGGGGGTGGATAAGGCGCTTAGGACAGGCTCGCTTTTAACCGCCAAAGATGGCATCTCAAAGCTTAAAGCCCTGCTCCCAAAATATGCCGATATAGCCGACTGGGCTATCTCTGCATTAGAGATATTCTTATGAAAAAATTAAGAGTAGGCTTTTCTAAACCAAAAAATAGCTTATTCCCTATCTTTTCATGGGCAATAAGGCTTTACGAGCGGACGCCTTACTCGCATGTGTATATCCGGTGGCAAACTAAGTGGGATACTTGGCTCTGTTACCACGCAGCGAGCCTGATGATTCATTTTTTAGGCGAAGCAAGTTTTGCAAAAAAAATAAATATCGTGGAAGAATTCGAGTTTGAAATTTCTGACGAAAGATTCGATAAACTTATGCAGTTTTGCACAAAGCATGTTGGAGCGGATTATGCCCTACTTGAAGTATTAAGCATACCGCTAAACGATCTTGGAATATTATATGAAACAAACGGGGACACTAAGCAATACTGCGCAGAGCTTGTAATGCGGGCGCTTGGAGAGCTCGAAGGTAAAAAGCTTATAGAAAATGAGGACAGAGTTAAACTAAAATTTGTTTATGACTTTGTAAAGTATAAAAAATCAAAGGAGCCTAGAGATGAAATTCTGGACATGGGGACAAATAAGGGAAAAGATAGAGCGTGACTGCGATTTACAAGACGAAGACTTTGTAAGTCGTGGCGAGCTGCTAGGCTACTGCAACGAGGCTATAGATGAGGCCGAGGCCGAGATTCATACTCTTTATGAGGATTATTTTTTAACAAAAAAGAGCGTTAACGTGCTTGGAGGGGATGAGTTCCTATCTATGTCTACAACTATGCCTGACATCTATGCTGACAAAATACGGCGTATTATCTTCACAGACGCCGGGGAGGCAACTACTTACACTGTTTCAAGACTAAAAGACTGGAAAAAATTCGAGCAGAAAGCTTTAGCGGACACGCACGATACATCCGGCCTCTACCAATATTTTTTAGTTAACTCAAATCCCGGGAATCCAGAGATTATGCTCGTGCCAAAAATTAAAGAGTCGGGAACACTAACTCTATGGTATTTAAGAAATGCAAATAGGCTTGAAGTAGATACAGATATATGTGACATACCAGAGTTTGTTAATTTCATTTTTTCTCACATTAAAGTTAAGGTCTTTGGAAAAGAAGGGCACCCGGGGTACCCAGAAGCTCTAGAAAGACTTGAATCGGAGCGGAATAGAATGAATTCTGTGCTTGCCTCTAGAGTTCCAGACGCCGATAATGAAATTGAAATGGACTTTTCATCCTATGGAGACATGAACTAATGGCTTATTTTACAAGTTTATTTCCTGCCAATACAAACTATGGAATCCAGCAACCCCAACCTCCCGCACCCGCCGCTCCTAGCGCTGGGCTTGGTAAAGGCTACACACCTACTGAAAGAGATAAAAGCGGTGGTAACTTTGCACAAAGATGGGGGGGCAGCTCAGTACCCACTGATGCCTCAGGCAGACCACTTATGGCGGATTTTATTTCAGTAGGCGATGCTAACTCAGGACTTTTACAGCAACCGTATATATCAACCGATTTTGCGAACACTCAGAGCCTAAGCCAGCTTAGAAATGAAGCCATGAGGCCCGAGGGGCAAATGTCAAAATGGGGGCAGATGGCCCTATCGCAGGCACAAAACCAAAACGCCGCTAGTAACGCCGGACAAACGCAGCAAGCTCAGAATCAGCTTGCAATGCAGGGCGGGCTAAGAACTGGCGCAAGGGAGCGCCTAGCTTCTCAAGGCATGCAACAGCAAATGCGCGGTAACCAGTCAGCTCTTGGTAACATTCAAATGCAAGACGAATCCAGAAGGCAGCAACTACTTCAGCAAATGCCTGGGGCAGAATTACAGCAAGCGCAGTACCAGTCAGGGGTTCAAAATCAAAATATCGGAAGAGCGCTCCAAGAAATCAACATGGGGCGGGGATTGCAAACAAATCAGTACAACGAGGCTATGCGGGCATGGGCCGCCGCAAAAACAGGGCAGGCCGCTCCTAGCGGCGGGAAAAAATAATGGATGTAATGATTTTAAAAGCGGACGCATGGGCCGCTTATTCTGAAAATGCGCATCTAGCCGTTTTTGATGAAAAACGCCCCTCCGAGTTTAACAGGATTGATTTTGCTCTGCTTGTAGTTGAAAATGAAAACCCTCTAGGGTTTGTAACGGTACGCGAACTCGATGAAAAAAGTATTTATTGGCAATTCGGCGGCGTATTTAAAACAGCAAAAGATACACACAAATCCTTTCAAGTGTACAAGCAGGGGATAGATTATTGTGTGAACCAGGGGTATGAAAATATCTCAACTTTAGTGGAAAGCGAAAATATTGTTATGCTAAAGTTTGCTTTTAAATTAAACTTTAGAATTATAGGCGTAAGAATTTTTAAAAATAAAGTCTACTGCGAGCTTTTAAAAGGAGAATAATATGGCATTTTGGATGTTACCCGCTGCACTTGCTGCGGCCGGGGCGCTTAAGGGAATTTCAAATGAAAAAAAGATGCAAGAAAACGATAAATATAGAAAGGCGGCTATTACATACTCGCCTTGGACCGGAATGGGGGACCCAGGCTCAATGACTCTCCCAGGCGTCCTTGAATCTGCGGTTCAAGGCGGCGCAATGGGCGCAAGCCTCGGCGGGATGGGCATGGGCGGTGGTGCTGGCATGAGCGCTGCCGGAGGCGCATATGGTACTGGAATGGGGCAAACAATGAGCCCCGATATGCTTAAATGGAATCTGATGAACCAGGCGCAGGGCGGCCCCGGCTACACAACGATGGGATAGGGGGGATTATGGGACAGTTTGATCTTATAAATCAAATAATGCAAGGGGTACCACAGGCCCCAAACGTGTATGCGCCGCCTCCGGCACAATTTAATAAAATGGAAATACAGCAAAAGCAAATGCGCGCTGAAGACCCTATTTTAGCTTCTTTTCAACCAAGGCCAAAGTTCCCAACAACACTAGAAGAATTTAACTCACTTATAAAAAGACAAACGCAAGGACTTGCAGAGCAAAAAAAGGGCATTCAAGGGATAGAGTCGGAAATAGCGGCCCTATCTGCCCCACAAGATCAAAGCATGGCAGCACCTCTTTTAATGGCAGCAAGCGACCTTTTGTCAGGCACTAATTTTATGAAAGGTTACCAGAGCCCAGAGCAAAAAGAGCAGGCGAAAAAAGAGCAGGCACTCGCGCTAAAAATGCAACTCCAAAAATCAAAAAATGATTTAACCGATAAAGAAATCGACCTCTTTAAATCTCAATACCAAGACGCTCTTGGGAGAGAGAGATTAAAAAAAGAAGAGGATATGCTAAGATTAAGGCTTGGAGCGGAGTCACCAAAAGTAAGTGAGCGCCTTTTAACAGCAAGCGAAACAGAGCAGCTCGCTGACTTAAAAGATCAGCTTAACAGCACAACCCAGCTTTACTCTGATTGGAAATCTAAAGTCGGAGGGATTGGTTCAGGGCTTCCCGGCGGCCTAGATTTTGTTAGTAAAAAAATGAGCGGAGTAGTACCTAATTCGGATGTGGCAGAGTATAAAAGAAACTTAGAGCAAAAAGCCCAAATAATAGGTAAAGCCCTAGAGGGTGGTAAATTAACCGACGTCGATTTTGAAAAATACATAAAGTTTTTACCCCAACCCGGGGATACGGAAGAAATGGCAAGCTCCCGCATAAGTAACCTGGAAGAAGCATTAAAAAGTAAATACAGGCAGCGAGTTGAAACTTTTGGAGAGGCGGGATACAAAGTTAAAGATTTTACTTCAGTCGAGAATCTTGCGAAAAAAGGCGGCGCAAAAGAAGGCGATACAAAAGAATGGGACGGGAAAAAATATAAAAAAACGGGCAATAGATGGGTTGAGGAGTCTAAATAATGGGCTCTTTTAAAGTAGGCGAGGCACCCTGGGAGCAAGAAACACAAGGCGGCTTTAAAGTAGGCGAGGCACCCTGGGAGCAAGGCGCCGCCCAAAGAGATACGGTTTTAAACGAAGAGCCCGAAGGGCTTAAAGGGAGATTCCTTGTAAAAAACTTCTCTGCTAACCCAGAGGGAGCTATAAATTATTTAAAAAAAATAAATCCTGATTTTGAAATAAAAAGAGAGCAGGACGGAGAAATTATCGCAAAAAAAACGGGCGATAGTCAGTGGGGGAGGTTAGACCCAAAAGGGTTTGATCTACAAGACGTCTCAGACCTCGCGTATGATATACCAGCGGGCATAGCCCAAGGGGTGGCAACTGCTGGGGCAGGGATTGCCGGAGCAGCGGGAGGGATGGGAATAGGAGCTATCCCAGCTTCGATGGCAGGTAGCGCGGCTTCAGGGGCAGCGCTTGAAGGCTTAAGGCAGGGCATTGGAGCCTTTTTCATTGATGATAATTTAAGTGGTTCAGGAATCGGTGAGTCGGCGGTCGCTGGAGCTATAAGCCCATTGCTTTTTGGCACCGGGGCGAGTACCTCTGGCGCAATAAAAGCCGCCGGTAGTAGTGCAGGAGCTAGAAAAATACTAGACGCTCAAAAAGGAGTGCTCGGACGAGTGTACGATAAATCCGCGGGGGCAGTGGGGCCAAAACTCGCAAGTATTCTCGGAGGGTATAGGCCAGAAGTGATAAAAGCTGCTTCTGAAAATTTACCGATAATACAAGCAGCAAAAAAAAACCCAGAGGTGGCCGTTTCTTTGCTTCAAGAGGGGCGGGAAAAGATAATCGGGGGGTTAAAGTCGTCTTTGGATGATACTGGGAAATCCCTAGAGAATTTAACAAAAGAATTGGACGCAGATGGGGCGCTAATCCCCACAGAAGGCATATTAAGCCCTGTTAAAGATTTACAAGAGCATTTAAAACGCACAGGAATACAATCTGAAGAGCGCAAAGCACTTATAAAAAAGCTTGAAAATATGGTGGAAGAAAACTTTACTGTTAAAACAGAGATACGCCCAGAGCTAACAATAGATCAAAGGCTCGCAATAGCCGCCGGAATACCGCCTATAGACCCAATCCCGAAAACTATAATAAAAAAAGAATTACCAGAACGCATAACCCCTTCGCAAGCCAATGAGGCTTATTTCACACTAAAAGGCATGGCGCAAGACTCCGGTATAAATCTTAAAAATATAGGGCAAATGAAAAGCGTGGTGACCCCCGGAGCAATGAACGATATGCGAGTCGCTAGAGCTTTTAACCAAGCAACGAAAAAGGCAAAAGATGCAGTAAAAGATGCCGCAGAATCGCAAGGGTACGGCGAAGAATATGCGGGGTTAAATGCTTCTTACTCTGAGCTTAAAAACTTTCAGGACCTATTCTCTAAAGCAACAAAAGATGAAGAAGCCTATCAGCGGTTTTTAAATAAAAGAGGCTCAAACGCAAATTTTGCAAAGCAAAAAGTAAGTAAAATGATAGGGGAGGACGTAGACGAGCTTGGCGCAAAAATGCAAGCCGTAGAGCTATTCTCTAACCCTGGGTGGGAGATCCCAGCTTTTGGTAACAGTAACACGGGCCGAACGATGCTGGCATCGTCACTCGGCGGCGGGGCCGGTTATCTGATAGGAAAAGAAAATGATGGGAAAACATTCTTACCTACTATGCTCGGAGCAGCGCTAGGTTCTAGGGCGGTAAGCCCTATAATGATTAGAAAATATCTTGAATCAAATAGAGCAATAAGAGATCTTCCTATGAATATACCAGGGTACAAAACATTACCCTACTTAATGATGAATCCAACACTTGAAAATAAGGAGAGATAATGAAAGCAGCGGAAGTTAAAACAAAAAAAATGGGGGAGTTTGAGGAGTGGGAAATTTCTTCAGCGGCTAGGACTTTAACCGAAGCTGAAGAGATAAAATCAGACTCCAAGAAAATGAAGTACGTGCTGGAGTACTTAAAAAAAGATCAAAAAAAATCAAAAAAGCTTATAGAGTCAATAGATGATTTAAGACAACTCGCAAAGCAAGACAAACAAATAGAAAATGAATCTTAGTGCTTGGATAATTTCACTTAGTGCCGCTGCTCTTGGTATACTAATATCCATCACTGCGTATTTTGCTCAAAAATGGATAGGGGCAGTGGATGAGAGTCTCAAAGAACACGCCTTTGACTTCAAAGAATTGTTCAAAGAAGTTATACTTCTCAAATCGCTGCAAAGCGCTCAGACAAAAGATATTACCAAGACAATTCAAAACCAGCTCGCAACCGTCAAGTTACCATATAGCCAAATAGACGAGGTTAAGCGCGAAGTTGAATTCATAAAACTAGTAGTTCAAGAAAAAGTGTTACCCAAAATAGATGCAGTACACGAAAATTTTGGCCGAGTCATAGTTCTAGAAAACTCGGTTAAAGATCAAAATAATAAGCTGCTTACTATGTATAATGCTATGAAGCTTCTTGCTCAGAAAGTTCAAAAATAGGCTCTAGCGCCATTAAATCTGCGGGAGATAGTTTAACGCTGCCCATGTCATTTAAAGATAATGGAGTTACTTCGAGGGCTATCTCAGTACTTAAAAAATCATGTATTAGAGTATTAAAGCCTTCTTCTTTCCCTTCTAAAATCTCCCAAGGGCAAAAAGGATGCCGCTTTTCAGATATTTTAAATTCACCATTTTCATCGGTAACAAGAAAAGGCTTGACCATTTTAGCGTACTGCTCGCGAGCAAAAGCCAGCTCTTTCCTAAAGAGTCTATATATTTTTGATATATTGTAGGCAACTCGTGCCGTGCTAAAACCCTCTTGCTTTATAAGCGAAACTAAAGCCTTGTTAAACGCCTCAGAGTTTAAAGTTCTATAATCTAGTTTTATCATTTTTAATATCTCCTTTTTTCTTAGTTTTAAATGTATTAAATCCCCTATTAAAGCTCCCTTTTTCCGCTATATCTTTTAAAAAACTGATGTGCTCATCTATATTTAAAGGGGATATAACAAACGATTGCCCTCCGGAGGCTTTAATTTTTTCCAAATTATATTTCTGCAACTCGGATAACACACCTTCGGATGTTTTTAGTTCTATGGCAACAAAAAACCCATTCACGCAAAGCAAAATGTCGGGCGTACCAGATCTAGCCACTTCCTGAGTTTTAAGATACCAACACTTTTTTACCTGCTTTAACCTTAATAAAACTTTTTTCTTGAAGGCTGTTTCTTTTTGCATCCATAAATTAAATATTAAGCTTTAATAAATGTAAACTACTTATCGTATTTTAATTTCTCAGATAAATTTAAGTTACTGTAAGAAATCTCGGCCACTTGCGGCAACCTCTTTGGAATATAAGCCTCTTCCATAAGTTTTTTTATATCACAAAGCACATAGCCCTCGTCTTTATGTGTTTCTATAACAAGCTCGTCATGTATTTGTAGAATCATCCTCGATTTTTTATTCTTTAAGTAATCGCTAACATTGTTCATGGCAAGCTTTAACATATCAGCGCAAGTGCCCTGAATTAAATGATTAGGGGCCTTATACGCCCACTTTTTATCAGGGAAAAAATATCTACGACCGTAAAAATTCCTTATGTAGCCCCTAGTCTCTGCTACTTTCTGGACTTGCTTTAAAAAATCTTTTATCTCAGGCGAAGCTCTAAAAATAGCCTGCTGCGTGTCGTATGCCTTTTTTATTAGTGGCTCGTTTAACTGCCTTAGCTCGCCTGTAATAGTCGGTAACGCTGCCTTTTCATCGTCTGATAACCTCCACCCAAACATGCTCTTGTAAATCGCACCTAACTGGGCCTGGCTCCCACGCATAACCCCCTTATTTAGATTTTGGGCGAGCTTTACAACGCCTCCTCCATATATGCTTAAAAAATTAACCGTCTTGGCTTCTTTTCTGGATACGCCCGCAAGGTTTGCTGTGGCCGTGTGCACGTCTAGCCCATTTAAAACTTCGTTTATAAGTGACGTAGCCCCTGCATAATCAAGCGCTAGCCTGAATTCAGATTGGGAATAATCTATCATCGCAAAAAAATAATCGGGCCTCGGTACAAAAGCGCGCCTCACAGGGTAAATGGATGCCTCCGTCTCGTCCTCATACTTGTCAGAATTTGTAAGATTTTGAAGGTTCGGGTTGCGGCAAGATAGCCTTCCTGTTACCGTGCCGCTTTGCTGGAAATCCGGATGCAATACCCCGCCGGAATCACAATGAAATAAGAAGTTTGCAAAATACTCGGACTGCTTTTTAGCCTCAGCGTAGTCAATCGCTATTCTGCCCGCAGGGTTGTCAAACGATGAAAGGATGCTTGCGTCCCATCTCCAATTTCCTTTTTCTGTTTTTTCCCACTTTTCTTTTTCACTGGAAAAAACCTCCTCAAAAACCGTAGTGCCTTTTACAAATTCAACCCCGGTAACAGCGCTGAATTTATCCTCCGCAACTTTTGCTGCATCAACATAATGAGACAGGGCCTTTTCGCAGTACTGCATATCAAGCTGTACGCCCCTGTATTCCATATCAAATATTGTTTTAACGAGCCTAGATTCATTTTTAACAATGCTTTGCTGCTTTTGTATCTCAGGATTTAAGGAATCGTCATGCTCTTTAATGCTACCAAGTATTTTTAAACCCGCGTTTAAAGTGGCTTGCCCATCTTGCTCCCCATAGGGTTGTATAATAGAAAATGGGACTAAATCAAAATGAGGCTTATCTATTGTTTTATTAAACTTTGAATAAAATATTTTAGACTTAAGATTATTGTCCTCAATAAATTTCCAAACGATATCAAGCTTCTCATCCCCCCACCTTTTAGAAATCTCTGCTAAATTGTATCTACTATGCTGGTTAAAGTGTATCCTATCTATCACCGCAGTATCATGGAGGGTGCCCGCTATAAAAATGCCCTCTCTCGCAAGCATTGCCATATCAAACTTCGCATTCTGCGCTATAAAAGTTTTATCCTCATCCCTGAAGATCTCTTTTAAGCTCAGTAACACGCTTTTATCAAGCGGCTCTACCCAATCATACGCCTTAAAATTAAAGTAGTAATTGTCTTTTTCTGTCGATAAAATAATCGAGAATAGCTTATCGTCTTTATAAGCCTCAAGCCCCGTGGTCTCCGTATCAAACGCCACTATCTTTGCTTGCTTTATATCGTTTAATACGCTTTGAAGGTTACTCGTTGTTACTATCATCAATCTGCCTAGAATTCTCAAGATTTGCTGACTTATCCTTTTTTACCTCTTTTTTTTCAGGAGATAAAAATCTATTTGTCCAGTCACTAGCTTTACGTACATAGGTAGGTACAAAAATAGATAAATTTAATTTTTTATTCTGCTGTACCGCCTCAATCATTTGATTGATGAGCTCGCTTTCTGGCATGTTGAGCTGCATGGAGAGCATTTTAATAAATTGCTTATTCTGCGGGGTTGCGTATATATAAATAATATTTGATTTACTAAATTTTCTAGTAGATTTAACGGATACTTTTCTCTTTGTCCTTGGCTCTATTTTTTGTTTTATCATCTTAGCCTCCTTACTCCTCTAGTTAAACCCTTCGGTCGGTAACTCGCCTTTTTTACAAGCTTGTCACTAGACTCGGACTCCATTTTTTCATAAACTTGCTTGCTTAGCTTACCTTCAGCTACAAGCTTTAGTAACTTCTCTTTTTGCTTCTGTGAAACAATCGCCATTTATACTCCTAAAGGCGCGGGGTGGCTTTAATTAAAGCCCAAGCAGGATACGCTAGCGCACACTCCCCCGCTCCCCCGCAATTACTTAGCTGGACTTCTTTGAGCTGCTTTTTACAGCAGGCTTTTTAGTTGTCTTTTTCTCTGTTTTTTTTGCCATACATTCCTCCTTTTTAAAACGGTTCATTTACAACTGTGGTTACGGTCTCTTCGTCCATCTCGTGCTCCACAATTGAATTATTCATCTTAGCTTTTTGAATAACTTGTCGCCATTGTAGCGCCGCTATTCTCTGACTCTCAGACGTACCCTTACCCATCTCTACAGTAAAAGCAAAATAGGTCTCTTCTTTCCCGGTAACAAGCTCAGAGCCTATGTTAAAAATTTGCCGCGTAGGAGGCTGCTTTTCCATTAAAGCCCTTGCATACGCATCAGCTATTTTCATGCCTGTTTTAAAGCCTGTTCTTGAAAAAGAAAGTTTGACAGGAAAAGCGTTGCCAGCTTCGGCTTCACTTGAAAGTAAAGCGTAAAAATTTAACGTCTTATCCCGCCTAAACATAGTGCCGTTTTCTTCAAACTCCCAAGGCAGCGAATCGTTCTCAGCAGTCCAGGCCTCAAGCCTCATATACTCAAATCGCCCTGATAAATTATTTTTTTTCATCAAGCGCCACTCTTTCCATTTCTCAAATATAATCACTCCAATTTTCTCAGTGCGCTTGGCCAGTAACTCACCGCTTGTTGACTTAATTATCTCGCCCTGGTTTCGGTCACCTTTTTTAACTAAGTCCGAAGTTGGATGCATTAACAAGATCTTCGGTATGATGATATCCTTCGTATCTACCACCTCTGTATCCCACCCACCGGTTTCAAAATCTTTTGAAACAACAAGCTCGTTGCCTTTTGTCATTACTTTTAAATCTTTCTCTTCTTTTTTCACTCTGCTTCTCCTTTTTGCCTTTAGGCATTATTTTTTTCTTAATGATAACGATTGGTGCTCAGTAGGGGCCTTTAGCCCCGGAGGGACCCAACCAAAAACACCCTTTTTCTCTCTTTCTTCAATCTCTTTTGAGGCCCAACTAGAAAGAGTCCTAGAATTTACGGCTACCATCTCCTCAAAAATGCCCTGCTCTTTTAAATAGCCAAAAAACTTTAATTTCTCTTCAAAATTCTCCGGTTGTGAAACTGACCTATTGTGTTTTATTGATATACTGCCAAATTCACCTTTAAAAGTAGGTAACGCATTTTCTTTCATTATACCTAATATCTTATATTCAAGCGCAGACACCTCTTCAGATGCCTCCTTTAAAGACTGCGATAGGGCCTCCTTCGCTTCTCTTTTATCTACTAAAGATTTACAAATAGTGTTTAACTCTTTTAAAGTTATCTCACTGGCCCCTGCGCCCCATGCATCAGCTTCGCTCATCTACCCCTCCTATAAATTCCCTATGCCTTGCTTTAAAACACTATTACTTATAGCCGTTTTACTAGCAAGAGATTTTAACACAAGCTCGTCAATTGTACCCGGCGTCACAAGATCAATCCGGGTAACAGACTCGTGCACATCGCTACCCCCTCGGTAACACCTTGCTTCACTCTGAATGTCGTACTCTAAACTAAAGCTCCTAGAGTAATAAACCATATAACTTGCCTCCACTAAATTTAACCCGATGCCGCCGGAGCCTGGGTGCCCTATAAGCACACGCACATCTTTTTCTTCCCTGAATTTTCTAGCCTCCTCATCCTTGTTTGACACCAACCCGTGAAGCTCCACATACCTAAACTCAAGCTCCTTGCATACGCTCCTAATATCGTCGTAGTTTGCATGAAACACGGCCCAAACAATCACCTTATGAAACGGAGCTATCTCTTCTAAGATCGCCCTTAGTGCCGCCTTTCTTGGGTTGTCTTTTATCTGTATTGTTTTATCCTCGCTACCATTCACCCCTGCAACTCGTATATGCCCGCTCACAATTTGCTGCAAACGCAAAGCCTTTGTAATAGCAAGCTCTGCAATGGAGTGGAGCTCTCCCGCCCCCTCTGTTTTAATAGTGGCAACTAAGTCTCGGCGCATATCTCCATATAGCTTTTCTTGCTCTTTGCTCATGGTAACTTCAATCGTTTTTTTCACCAAAGGCGGCAGCGTTAAGCAACTAGCTTTCTCCACGTGCATACTGATCTCAGATATGAGCTCTTTTATTTTCTCGCTAGACCCTTTAATGGGCTCCCACTTTGGAAAATGGCGGCCCACCGGCATAAATCTATTTTTGTCCTCAAAATACTTGGCGCGAAATGAGAAAAAATTGTTACCAAACCTTTTACCGCCATCCAGCACCCTGAACTGCGAAAATATATCCATTAAATTATTTAATATCGGTGTGCCCGTTAAAATATACTTATAATAAGCTTCATCTGAAAGCTCAATCGCATTTTTTGTTCTTTTAGCAGTTACATCTTTTACCTTGTGGGACTCATCGAGCACAAGGCACGCATGATCTTGCTTCAAAAATTCTTTAAGACTCGCATATACAAAGTGCATATTAAGGCTTTCATAATTTGTTATCAAAATTGAATTTCTTTTTGCGCCTTGTACTATATCCGCTCGCTGCCTCCCCGTACCGTTAAGCAAATATATTTTATCCTTAGTCACGTGCGAGTATTTTGTTATCTCAGCCCTCCAATTAGAAATCACTATTGGCGGGCAAAGGATTAGCGTCGGTAACAACTCCCCATGGATCCTATATTTTTCCCGCAAAATAGTTATTGTGGTAGCTGTTTTCCCTACCCCAGGGTCCATGAATAACGCGAAAAAATCATGGGGCCTGGCTTTTGCCACACACTCTTTTTGGTGCTCCCATAGCTTAGGTAAAGCTTGCATATATGTTTTCTTCCTTTACAGTTTAATTATCCATGGAGAAGGAGATTTGCGTCTCACGGATGAGACACTTTTCAGCTTTTATCTAACAAAGAAGCTGCAATTCTTTCAAGCCAAGCGTATTGCTTGGGGGAGAGCGTGGCTATATCCCTATGGAGCACGTCTTTTACAAACAGGTAACACCCCTGCCAGTAAATGGAAGTCGCGGCCTTTTGCCCCACATGATCTAATGTTAAATCCTTCGCACTTAAAAATTGCCCGACTGTCACTTTAAACCCTCCATAAATTCGGAAATCTCTCTCGAATTTTCTTCCAAAAATATATTTATTGGCACATGCGTTTTTTGCTCCCGGGCCCGCTCAATGCAGAGTAACGCCTGCTTTAGTAACAGGCTTCGGGCATCCCGCTGGTCTTCTGCCTTTTTTAAAATGAGCCTAAGATGATTGATTGTCTCTATTAAGTGGTCTGTCATAACCCTCCCCGATTTAGCCACTAAGAAAATATCCCGTAATTCGCCAATGGATAAAGTTAAGTGTGACGCGGCAACTCCTTGAATGTAGCCAATCACACTCTTCTCAAGCTGGCTTATCTCTTTTTCTAAAAAACTATTTTTGGTAGCCTGCCCTACAAATAGTGTCTGAATGTCGCCACACACACTAGGTGTGTTGACGGCGCGGAAGGAATTTAATGACTCCTGTGATATTTGTGCTTGCATCATTTGCTGTTGCTATCACAAATTTTATTGCGAAGTCAATGAAAATAAATAATTCTCAAGCTTCCTACAGGGGGGCATATGGAATTTTATAACTACAAAGCGTTCGGCCTAAATCAGCCATTAAACAATGTTACTAACGCCGATAACCTAATCACAACAATAGAAGCACTGGACAGTCCTACCGTGCTTTATCACGGGTATTATTCCTTTGAAAAACGGGATAACTACAAAGATTACTCAGGGCTTTTAAAATATACGTTTGACACAATACATATCGACCTTGATAGCAAAGGCGATGAGGGACTTGAAGCCTGGGAGCAAACAAAAGCCCTGTGCCTAAACCTACAAGAAGCTGGATGTCATTTTCATGTGTACTTTTCAGGCAATAAAGGCTTTCACATAGCCATACATCAATCGGCCCTCGGGGTGACTGGGCCCATGCCACACGGCGAGCTATCCCAATTTACCAAATCCTTTTTGTACGGCCTAAAAAATTTATACACTACCGTGGATACCGCCATACACGACCCCTCTCGAAAATTCCGCGCCTATCGCTCTTTCCACGAAAAGTCGTCTCTATATAAAACAAGACTCACCGGAGCCGGGCTTCGCCCAAGTCTTCTGTCTTTAGCAGATATCCGAGAACTTGCTAAAACCCAGCAAGCCCTCCCCTACGCTCACCCGCTCCCTGTGGATAAGCCCGTGGATTTTCTCTTAAACCTCCTCCCAGCAAAAGCCCCCCATACTGGCTCTAACGCCGCCCCACCTCCCAGTAACCTAAAACCACTAATAAAAGAACCTCCAAAAGGAAGCCTCATAACAAATGACGCTATAAAATACAGAAATTTTAATGATAAAAAATGCATAACCCAAATGACGGAGGGAATTGTTTTACCCCAGTTTAACCGCCATGATATCGAGCTGACTCTTATCACTGAAATGCGCCAACAAGGCACCC